>DATLSW010000348.1:0-10462 GCA_035533955.1 Ktedonobacteraceae bacterium
GGTCGGCAAACACAGACATTTACTGGTAACTTGAACACCATGCAAGAAGTATTTCAGAGTATTGAACAACTTGAGCATCTGATCGAGTCGATGCAGGTAGCAATGACGACCAACCATGCCTTGCTTTCCAACCGTCTGTACCATCATCAGCAACTGCCGCTGGAACGCGCTCACCCAGGAAGCCAGGTTGCTCCAGCAACGATAGCGCAGGCCCATCCAAACGGCGCGACCAGCCCGCGTTCTTTGCCTGGTGAACGTAAAGGGTGATCCGTGCTATAATAGCAGCAGAGCAGTGTCGAGTGCTTCATGGCAGGCGCTGCCCTGGAACTCATCAATCCTTGAACGGGGAGAATTGCCTATGTCCGTAGAAGATCGCACGCCGAAAACGCTTGAAATTGCTTTAGATCAAGAGGTTTTTGACAAAGAGGGAAACAAGCTGGGAAAGGTGCGCGCGCGTTTCGCAGGCTACCTTCTCATAGAACGCGGCGGCCTATTCAGCAAAGCCTATTATGTGCCGCGCAGTGCTATTCGCCAGAGTAATAAGAACGCGTTGCAACTGACGTTGACCGAAGACGAATTGCGCACAAAGGGCTACCAGAACTTGCCTGATGACCTGATGCCGGAGACGCCGGAACCGGCGAACCCGGTTGTGGATGGCACACCGCAGTTCGGACGCCGTCCGCTTTCACCTGCTCAGACCGGCCATTATAACTATGGCAAGAATTGGCCCGGCATCAATACTGATGCCAGCGGGTCTTACCATCGCAATGAAGTGCTGCCGCGTCCACAAATCTACGTGGAGGAAGCAGAAACCAACAATAACACTTCGAATACATAGGATCAAACACAAAACGCCTGCTATCCCGGACGGGATAGCAGGCGTTTTGTGTTTGATCCTATGTATTCCCGTAATCGTAGAAACCTCTACCGCTTTTGCGACCGGTCATGCCGGACTGCACCATGCGGCGCAGCAGCGGCGGAGGCGCGTACAGTGGGTCCTTGAATTCTTCGTAGATAGCATCCGCTGCCCACAGTGTGGTATCAAGGCCAACATAATCCAGCAGCGTGAATGGCCCCATGGGATAGCCGCAGCCCAACTTCATGGCTGTATCGATGTCGTCGCGCGTGGCAACGCCATTCTCCAACATGCGAATTGCCGCGGTGAGATACGGAATGAGCAGGAAATTGACGATGAAGCCTGCAGTATCCTTCGCCAGCACCGGAGATTTGCCCAGCGATATGGCAAACTCGCGTACTGTCTCAATCGTCTCGTCCGTCGTCGAGATCGTGCGTACAATCTCCACCAGCTTCATCACTGGCGCGGGATTGAAGAAGTGGAGACCGCAGACCTGCCCGGCGCGTCTGGTCACAGCGCCCATCTGCGTGACATTCAGCGACGAGGTGTTGGTGAGCAACAATCCCCCCGGCTTGACGACCCGGTCGAGGACCGGGAAGAGGCGCACTTTCTCTTCCATGTTTTCGATCACCGCCTCGATGACCAGATCGCAATCGGCGAAATCTTCCAGGTCGAGCGTGCCATGCAGACGAGCGCGATTCTCCGTGACCTGCCCCTGGCTCAACTTGCCTTTGCTCGCCATCATATCCCACGCGCCGTAAATACGCGCCAGCCCTTTGTCGAGCAGCGCCTGGTTCACCTCGCGCACAACCGTCTCGTAACCTGATTGGGCGCAGGTCTGCGCGATGCCGCCGCCCATGAGGCCGCAGCCAATGACGCCCACTTTTCGTATGGTCATGATTTATTCTCCTTATCGATAAACGCTCGGATATCCGCCACTGGACCTGGTTCTACGTTTAAGATGATCGTATAGTGGTTCAGCGTAGGATAATTGATAAAAGTACAACGCTTAATTGTCCGCCGGGCTTCCTCTGCCGCAACTTCCGGCATCAGGTGATCCGTGTCGGAAAACAAGCCCTGGCCCGCGCGCATAAGCAAGGTGGGAACCTGGACCTTTGCCCACTGATCCTCTGGTCGGCCTTCGTTATAGCGCCGCATATCTTCTAATGGCGCTTCACGGTATGTCTTTGCGACAACGGAGCCATCCGCGTTGACGAGCAGATCATGCCGGTATGAGAGAGCGAAATATTCGTTCCAGTATGGCCCAATAAAGGGCGCGGCTTTCAGGCGCTCAATGTACTCGTCAAATGACGGGACGGGCGTGCCGAGGCGATTGAACGCGGCGGTGAGCCACGCTGGTTGATCCTGTGGCCTGCTCCACGGCACGGGCGCGCCCGCGTCGATGAGTACCAGCTTGCTAACGCGATCGGGATAATGCGCGGCAAAATAGAGCGCGACGAACGCGCCAAGCGAATGCCCGATGATCACAGGACGTGCTAACCCGAAGGCGTCCAGCAGCGCGGCCAGGTCGGCGGCATGTAAAGGGGCGCTGTAGCCCGTGGTCGGTTTAGCGCTGTCGCCACGCCCGCGCAGGTCGTAGGCATAGACACGGTGATCAGTTGCCAGCCCGTCGGCAACGGCTTGAAAAGAGAAGGCGTTGACCGTCGTACCATGCAGGCAGACGACAGGCGGGCCTTGCTCACCCCACTGCACATAATGGAAGCGCAAGCCATTGGCCGTGACAAAGTTATCGCGCGCAGGTTCTGTCAGCATTATTCTCTCACTCCTTCCCGCTGCGTTTGCTCGAATGCTTGCCACTTTTCGGCGGTAGACGCGATGAGCGGGCCGCCCGCGTTATATCTCTCCTGCGCCGAGCGCCACTGTGGACGGTTCGTGCGAGCAGCAACTTCTTGCCATAAGACGTCTCTGATCACGTAGAGATAGCGATCCATATCCGGGGCAAAAAGCAGCGCGCTATGGTCATCTTCGAGATAGAAGTACTGTCCCTGAAAAGCATACCAGGCCCGAATATCATCCTGGGAGGAAACAACATGATCATGCAGGCCACGAGCAAGATCGTAGGCGGCGTTGCCGAAAGGGAAACAGTGCAAATGAGCATGAAACACGGTCTGTCTGAATACTCCATGCTCCCAGAAAATGGCGGGTTGGTAATATTCGGCAAAGAAACGCTGTACTACTCGTTTCTGCTCCTGCAATTCTTCATCTAGCTCAGCCGGAACTTCTCCGTAGCAGGCATAGTGATCTTTCGGAATGATTAAGAGATGGCCTTCGACGAGCGGCGCGTGATCGGTAGCGAGCAGAAAATGCGGCGTTTCTTTGAGAATGTACGGGATGCTCTCGTGGCGGCAAAATGGACAGTCGCTTTTCCCGTTCAGTCCATTCCTCCCAACAATCTCGCTTTCATGCTGCATAAAGTGGCTCCCTTCGCTGCTATGTGCAAAATGCATTCATTAATCTGAGTATAGCGCATGAACTCTAGCCTCGACAAGCAACGTTGCTAGCCCGCGTGCTTGAAACCCGCTTCTGACATGGTCAGCGCGGCTCCCCCGGCCAACATACTGGCATCTACCACTTCCGCGACAATGAGCGTCGAGTCGCCAGCCTCTGCTGTGTGCAGAATTTTGCAGGCTACCCAGGCCGCGGCATCGTGCAGGATGGGGCAACCGTTGGCTCCGATATCATATTCCACGCCATTGAGCTTATCGGGATGCTGAATGGCTGATTTTCCCAGCTTACCCGCCAGTTCGCGGCTGCCCAAACGCAGCACGTTGATAGTGAAGGCACGACTGCGCAGGATCATAGGCAACGATTTCGAGTCATTCTCGACGGAGACCGCGATCAGAGGCGGATCGAAGGAGGCCTGGGTCAGCCAGTTGGCCGTGAATATATTCACCTCGCCGCTATCGGCACACGAAACGGCATAAAGTCCATAGGTGAATGTGCGTAGTACCTGTTTTTTGAGTGCTGGATCCATTGTTTGCAACTCCACAAAGCAAAGATTGGACACGATTCTGAGATTGCTGTCGTTTCTGTAGAAAAACGGCACGTTCCATTGTACCCACAGAAAAAGCCCAAAGGCAACAGCAGCATCTTGCTTCTATGTTTTATGATAGAGAGAGATTCAGGCAACGGAGGAAAGAACCCATATGCCCAGGCTCCCAACCGGCAGCATTACCCTGCTCTTTACGGACATTGAAGGCTCCACTCGTCTGCTTCAGCAGCTTGGCAAACGCTATGCTGCTGTGTTTCGCGATTGCCGCCGCCTGCTGCGCAGCGCATTTCAGCAGGGAGATGGTTTCGAGGTTGATACGCAGGGCGATTCCTTCTTTGTAGTCTTTGAGCGCGCGGTCGATGCCGTGCGGGCAGCAGCCAACGCGCAGCGCGCGCTCTTCTCTGCTCAATGGCCGGAAGAGGCTGTGGTTCGTGTACGTATGGGGATGCATACAGGCGAACCGCAGCCGACAGACGAAGGATATATCGGCCTGGATGTGCATTGCGCGGCGCGCATCATGAGTGTCGCTCATGGCGGGCAGGTCTTGCTCTCTCGGACAACATGCGACCTGGTAACAGCAGATTTGCCTGAAGGAGTGCAACTGCGTGATCTCGGCGATTATCGGCTGAAAGACATTGCAGGCCCGAATCAACTTTTCCAGCTCGTCATCCCAGAGATACCCGCCGACTTCCCGCCTCTCTCAGCTTCAAGTATAAGGCGTCCGCTCCAAAACCTCCCATCTCCAGCCACCTCTTTCATAGGACGAGAAGCGGAAGTGGCTGCCGTCAGCGATCTTTTGTGTCGGGCAGATGTTCGCATGGTCACATTGATGGGTACAGCCGGGGTCGGGAAAACGCGCCTGGCTTTGCAGGTAGCAACTCAACTCAGCCCGCTATTCAACGATGGTGTGTGTTTTGTACCCCTGGATCAGGCAGGCAACGCCGATGCGCTCCAACAGGCGCTGGCCCAGGCGCTCAACATCCAGGAGGAGAAAGAGCATCCATTGTTTGAACAGGTGAAGGATGCGCTGCGAGATCAAACGCTTCTGCTGGTTCTCGACAATTTCGAGCAGGTCTTGCCGGCAAGCCGGGAAGTGGCTGCTTTGTTGGCGGCTTGCCCAAAGCTCAAGTCGCTGGTGACGAGCCGCGCCATGCTCCATATCCAGGCCGAACACCTTTTTGAAGTGCTACCCTTGCCTTTGCTCGACCCTCTACGACTGCCTGCTCTTGCCGTACTTTCGTACAATGCCGCGATTACTCTCTTTGTCCAGCGCGCGCAAGCGGTTCAACCTGATTTCCAGTTGACCTCTGCCAATGCCCCCACCATTGCGAACATTTGCGCGCGCCTGGATGGGATTCCGCTCGCTCTTGAATTGGCGGCGGCGCGCGTGCGGCATTTTACCCCGCAGGTATTACTGGCTCACCTGGAACACGGCTCTGCCATTTTACAGCGGAAAGCACACGATGTCCCGGCAAGGCAGCATACGCTGCGCGGGGCTATCGCCTGGAGCTACGATCTTCTGGAACCGGTCGAGCAGCGGGTGTTCCGACGACTGGCTGTCTGCGTCAATGGAGCGACGCCGGAGGCCGCCGAGCGCATCTGTTCGGAAGCTGAAGCAGAAGATGTTTCAGCAGTGTTGGAGGCGCTGGTGGATAAGAGTATGCTGCTGCGTCAGGGACGCGGGACTCATCAGCAACGCTATGGACAGTTACGGACTTTGCGCGAGTATGGGTTAGAACAACTGATCGCGTCGGGAGAACTGGAGCCGACACGAGTGGTTCATGCATCATACTACCTTTCCTGGGCTGAACAGGCTGCGCCCCTCTTATCAGGCGCGGAGCAAGTTTCCTGGCTGGATTGCCTGGAGCAGGAATATGAAAACGTGCGATCAGCGCTCGAATGGTTTTTAGAAGACGGCGTAAGACAAGCGGAGCAGGCGCTCAGGCTCTGCATTGCTCTCCTGGGATTCTGGGAGATACGCGAGTACATAGGTGAAGGTCTGGCATTTCTGGAGCGCGCCCTATCCGAACGTCAAGGTGTCCCGCCATCAATGCAGGCGCAGGCGCTGCATGGAGCGGCTTTTCTTGCGCTTATGCAAGATGATCGTGCGCGCGCGGAGGAGTTGCTGCGAGAGTGCCAGTCTCTCTTCCGCGCAAGCGGCGATAGAGCAGGTATGGCGAACATCCTGCGCTTGCAAGGCAATCTTGCTCTGGTAACAAACTCGTATAAACTTGCACATCGTTTATTAAATGAAGCGCTGGCTATCTACCTGGAAGAAGGAGATACGGCCAGGATTCCTGCGACGCGCGAAGCATTGGCTCAGATAGCCATTGCTCAGGGTGAGTATGCCACTGCTCAATCGCTACTCAATAAGGATATTGCGGCGTTTCAGGCGCGAGGAGACCAATACCGTGTAGCCTATCCACTGTACCTGTTGGCGCGCATGTTATTCCTCTCCCAACTGGATCACACTGGGGCGCGAGCAATGGCGGAGGAGAGCCTATCTCTTTTTCGGGCGGTTGGCAATAAGCGTCTTATAGCTTATACATGTAGCCTCCTGGGGCAAATGTCGCTTACAGAAAAGCACGAAGGAAGCAGCATAACTCCAATGGTGGAAGAAAGCATTGCTACTCTCAAGTCCGTAGGAGATCGCTCTGGAGCTGCCGAGGCTCTCATCGCTCTCGCCCGTATCAAGGCTTCTTCCCGCGAGAACGAAGCGGCGAAGCGATGTTATGAGGAGAGCTGGCAACTGCTGAAGGTTCCTGCTGCCAAGGAACTGCAAGCTGCCTGTCTGGAAGGATACGGTGAAATCCTGGTGGTGCTGGGAATGCCGGAAGTTGCCGTAACACTCTGGGGAACGGCTGCAACGGTACGCGCTGCTATCATAGCTCCTTTGCCGCTGGTCTACCAGGCTTCTTATCATCGAGCGGTAGCTCTTGCGCGTGAATATCTGGGAGAAAAGGAGTTCCTGGATGCCTGGACTATAGGACACACGCTGCCGCTTGAGCAGGTAGTAATATCAAATCCGATTGTACAATGATGATAACACCTGACGATTCCACGGGCCAATTGAAAGGGCATAGAGTATAGCAAAGGAGAAGGTATGATAAGGAGAGGAGTGAAACGAGCAAACGTGAAAACTGACATTGCAACACCGTTGCAACAAGCTTCTGATACCCTGACCACACGCCTGCGGCGTTACTTTTCCCCCAGGAGAGTACTGCTGACTACTATCAGGATCACGCTGGCGCTGCAAGTGATCACGCTGGTGGCACTGGAAGTTATTGCGATTGTGCGCGAGCATGCTATGAAACGTATGAAGAAAAAGGCGTTTCCTTATCCTGATCTGGATGAAGTGCAGCTTGGGAAAAACCGACTCCAGCTCTATGCCAACGGCAACGATCTCTACCCTGCGATGCTTAACGCCATTGACAGAGCGCAAGAAAGCATTTATCTGGAGTCCTATATCTGGAAGGACGATGATATTGGCAGCGAGGTGAAAAAGCGGCTTATTGACAAAGCGGAGCAGGGTGTAGAGGTCTACGTCATCTTTGATAGTTTTGGTAATCTTGTCGTGCCGCATTCGTTCAAGGTGTTTCCACCGCCCGTTCATGCTCTGGAATACCGGCCTATTCAGCGGCCCTGGCACGTTCTTGATCCCAGACGGTACGCGCTGGATCATCGCAAACTCCTGATCGTCGATGGTCATATTGGTTTCATCGGCGGTTACAATCTGGGGAAACTTTTTGCCACCGAGTGGCGCGATACACACCTGCGCGTCGAAGGCCCGGCTGCCGCTGACCTTGCCCATGCTTTTATCGAATTCTGGAATCGATCGTCCCCGCGTGATGAAATTACCCGTCATTACCACCGCGACTTTGATCCATTCATCAATGTATACGGTAACGACGCGGCGCGGTTGACTTTTCCCATCCGTGACATGTATATCGACGCTATAGACCAGGCAGAGCAGCATATCATGCTGACAAACGCCTACTTTGTGCCTGATCATGTTCTGCTTGATGCATTGAAAGCGGCCCATAGGCGCGGGGTTGATGTGCGTATTGTTGTACCGTGGTCCTCGAATCATATCATCGTCGAGTGGCTGGCGCGTGGCTATTTTACCGAATGTTTGCGGGCCGGCATCCGCGTCTTCGGCTATAACCACACGATGCTTCACGCGAAAACGTGTACCGTCGATGGGCAGTGGTCAACGGTTGGCACAGCCAATCTGGATCGACTCAGTTCTATTGGCAATTACGAAATCAATGTTGCGATTTATAGCGTGGAGCTAGCCCATCAGATGGAGAAGATATTCGAATATGACACCGCTGGCACGGAGGAACTTACACTGGATTACTGGAATAGCCGCCCCTGGTACGTGAAATTAGGAGAGAGCATAATCGCTCCACTGCGTTATCTGTTGTAGCTTCGCTTGCATTCTTCATAGAATGTGACTCACATATACTCAAAGAAAGCAGGTTGCGTTGTGATGCCACCTACACCGTTCAGCCACTCGAATTCCCCGGAACGCCTGACTGGACAACTCAATAAGAAAGCCGAGACAAGCGACGAAAATGCCGCGCAGCCAGATGCCGCCGTGTCAGAGCAAGTGGCAGGATCAGCGAATGATGATCCTGATCGCCGCTTCCTGTTGCGCGTCGTGCAGCCTGGACTATCAGGTTTAATGGATGGCTCGGTTTCGACGCTGGCTCCTATTTTCGCCACAGCCTTTGCCACGCACCGCCCGTTCACCGCTTTCCTGGTAGGAATCGCGTCAGCGACCGGCGCTGGCATCAGCATGGCATTTTCCGAGGCGCTTTCCGATAACGGAGAATTCACGGGGCGCGGCAAACCAGTTATACGCGGCTGCATTACCGGCGGCATGACCTTCCTGGGAGGCTCGCTGCATACGCTGCCTTTCCTGGCGCCGAATCTTCATATTGCTCTGCTTATAGCCTATGTTGTCGTCGCCGTGGAACTGGTGGTCATCGCGGCGATCCGACACCGCTACTTCGGCACAAGCTGGTGGCTTTCTATGCTCCAGGTGGTTGGCGGCGGCGCGTTGGTCTTCGCGGCGGCGCTGATCTTCGGCAACGCCTGACGGGGAAAGAGACTTATCCGCGCAGAGAACGTATGTCGGCTACCAACGACTTCGCCCACAAGTAGCAGAGTAGGGGAAAGACAATGACCACCAGCTTGTTATACTGAAACGCTTGCTTGAACTTACCGTGGACGATGCACGAGAAGGCGCGTGTCATGCCACAGCCGGGACAGCGCACGCCGAAGACGCGGCGGATCAGGCAGAGCGACGGCCCGCGCTCGATCCAGGACGTAGGAGTAGCAATCAATGCAAGGGGAAGCAGGATATATATTCCTGACTTCCCCAGGAATGTAAACGGGATTCGTTTCATTATTTCCTGACAAGTGGCTGTCCGTTGACGTCGGTAAAGCTTCCTGTAGCGATAGTGATCAGATCAATTAGCGTCCAGATACCGCAGCCGCCCAGCGTCAGCAGTTGGACGACGGCCGTTCCCGTCTTCCCGGTATAAAACCGGTGAACGCCCAGGTAGCCTAAAAACAGGCATAAAAGCAACGTGGTTAACCAATCTTTCCCAGTTTGTGCTTGCTGCATGAATTACAATTTCCTCTCTCTAAATAAATTTCGGCGCGGAATAACCGTACCGATAATGGCAGCTATAGTACATCAGATGCTCGTATCCGTCAAGCTGTTTGCATCAGGTATTTTCTAGCTTACCATTGATCATGGATTCATTATACGCAGCATCGCAAAAGCTGGGTGCTAGACGCCAACATCGTATAGTTGCTCGAACTGGAGATCGAGATCGTTGGTGGCCTGCCACATGGCCGATAACGCCTGCTTCACATTACGGGCGGCACATGGCGGCAGATCATCCTGCGCCGCCAGTTTCTTGAGTTCCTGGTATACGCTTAGCAGCGCGCTTTCTTGTTCGCTGAGCGGCTTGCCCAGCAGATCAGTCGTTGTTGTAGGCATAGGTGTTCCTCTCTATCGGTTGTATTCCGCCACGGGACGGGCATCAACTAAACGTTTGGCTTTGAGTTCAAAGTGGGGCAGCACTCCGTAGTCCATGCGCACGATATTGAAGCGCAGCCCTTCATGGGCTGTCGCGAGATCTTTGGCGAGCGCGTGTTGCAGGTCAGACCAGGTTTCCTCGAAGCCGGGCTTGATCTCGATTTTGATGTCGATTTCATCCTGGATGTTATCCTTGCGCCAGAGGTGTATCTGGAACTCGTCGATGGCCGGATATTCGCGCACGATGGCCTCGACGGCGCGCGGGTAGACGTTTGTGCCACGAATGAGCTTCATGTCGTCCCAGCGTCCGCGAATGCCGCCGTCATACAAATCCCAGGTGCGCCCGCAGGAGCAGGTACTGGCGGGAACTTTCATCACCATGTCTTTGGTGCGATAGCGAAGCACCGGGATGAAGCCGCGCCCAAAGGACGTGACGACGCGCTCACCGAGTTGGCCGTAACCGACCGGCTCGCCCGTTGCGGGATTGATTACCTCTTCGATGAAGTGATCCTCGATAATGTGCGTGCCGCCTGAGTGG
>DATLSW010000349.1:0-3938 GCA_035533955.1 Ktedonobacteraceae bacterium
GACTATAGCGGAAGAGAAATACCCGTTCCCATCCCGAACACGGTTGTCAAGCCTTCCAGCCCTGACGATACTTGGGGGGCAGCCCCCTGGGAAAATAGGACGTTGCCGCTCCACCCGCCTCTACAGGCGGGTTTTTGTTGCCCGCTGACAGCAGATTGTTCCCTTCCCCTCTTTTCCCTGCTTCATTCTGACGTACAAGCAGGCTGACCTTCCCCCGATTTGGTAGAGTCAGCAAAGCTGAGATATACTCTAGCAAATCAGGAAAGGATCACCATGACAAAGGTTCAAAAAACCTACACGCGAGAATTCAAAGAAGAAGCGGTGCGGCTCGTCCAAACAAGCGGGAAGTCCATTACTCAAGTAGCCAGAGAACTGGGCATCTCAGATAGCTCCATCCACCAATGGCGCAAGGAGTTGGGGCAGCACGGCAAAGAAGCGTTTCCTGGCAGTGGGCATCAAACCTCGCTCGAGGAGGAAAATCGGCGGCTCAAACGAGAGCTGGAAAGGGTTCAACAGGAGCGCGATATCTTAAAAAAAGTAGTGAGCATCTTCTCACGGGATTCCAAATGAAATATTAGTTTATCGAACAGCACAAGCACGAATTTCCTATCATCGTCATGTGCCATGTCCTGGAAGTCTCGGAAAGTGGCTTTTATGCCTGGCGCAAGCGTCCTGTCTGTCGGCGCCACCGAGAAGATGCTCAATTGACGCAGGAGATCCGGCAGGTTTACGACAGGCACCGAGGTCGATATGGGAGTCCGCGTATTCAGATAGAATTGAAGGATCGGGGACGAAGCATCTCGCGCAAACGGGTCGCGAGGCTGATGCGTGAGGCGGCGCTCTCCGCTCGATGCAAACGTCGGCGGGTAGTCAGCACCCGCCGAGATACCTCTCACCCCGTTGCTCCCAACATTCTCAACCGAGAGTTTACGGCCACTGAACCGAACCAAAAGTGGGTGACTGATATCACCTACATCCCTACCATGCATGGCTGGCTGTATCTGGCGGTGATCCTGGCTCTGTATTCGCGAGCGGTTGTGGGTTGGTCCATGTCCGCTTCCTGCGATGAGGAACTGGTAGCCAAAGCGTTGCAGATGGCGCTCTGCCGTCGCTGTCCACAAGCTGGAACAAGCGGGGATGATCGTGAGTATGTCCCGCAAAGGCAATTGTTGGGATAATGCGACGATGGAATCGTTCTTTGGCTCGCTCAAAGAGGAGTGCGTGGGAACGATCATCTACATCTCCCATGAGCAGGCCAGGCAGTCGCTTTTCGAGTATCTCGAAATCTACTATAATCGGCAACGCCGACATTCGAGCATCGGGTATGTGAGTCCACTCATATTTGAACAAATTGGGCTACAGCGAGTTGAGAACTCTATTGACGTTTTACATCTAGCATGATAGAATAAAAGCGTCAACGTTCCGTTGAAATGTCTCTTGTCCTCTCAGCTCTTATCGGTAAAGGCTCTACGAAAACGGGTCAAGGTCACATCAGGTCAGGTACACCTGCGACCAGTCGCCGAAGTAGAGGCCATTGCCGTTGACGCTCACGCCGTGCAGCGCAGCGGGGATGATGGCCGCCATCTCCTGGTGATCGAGCGGCAGCCACGCCACATCCTGGATGGCGAGCGATTCCGCGTCCTGGTACAGCGCCAGCCGGGCGCTGCCCGACGTCTTCTCCGCCGCCTGCACCAGTTGATCGAACGAAGAGTTGCTCCACTGGCCGACATTGTTGGGCGAGTTGGAAAGCAGGTACTGCCCCAACACATCATAGGGATCGGCATAATCGGCGTTCCACTGGATAAAGCCAAATTGCACCTGATTTTTCGCCAATTCGTCGTTATAGGCCGTCGGCTCAACCGCGCGCATCATGATCGGGATACCGAGCGCGTCGCGCCACATATGTTCCAGAAAGACGGCCTCGCTCTGGGAAAGTGCCGGGCTGGGATAGGAAAACGTAATCGGCGGCACAGTCGTCAGATCGGGATACACCGATTGCAACAGGCTCTGCGCCTTGTTCTTATCATAGGGAATGCCGCTGTTGTTGGCCTGATAGCCCGGTATTCCCGGCGCCAGAATGGTCGCCGCCGGCGCGACCGTGCCGCTCATGATAGTGTTCGCCAGCGTCTGTTTGTCTGTGGCATAGGCAAAGGCTTGCCGCACGATCAAGTTATTGAACGGGGGCATCGTCGTGTTGAAAAAGAAAGCGTCCGTCTCAAGCTGCGGCACGCGCACGAAGCCGGGGAAATTTTTCGCCGACGCCTGATCCGCCGGGGCGATATTCCACATCAACGAGTAGCCGCCCGCGCGATAGGTCTGGAAAGCCGCCGAGGCATCGGACGCAAAAACGATAGTGATAGCGGTCAGGCGCGGCTTCGAGCCGTAGTAGTAAGGATTGGGAACCAGTGTCATCTTGAAGCTATGCACCCACGATCGCACCATAAACGGGCCGCTGCCAACGCCGTTGCCGGCCACCTCGCTGGCCCAGTTTCCCTGCGGATAGGCATTGATCACCTGCTCGTTGAGGGGGAAATAGATGGGGTTGGTCAGTAATTGCAGGAAGTAGGGCGTCGGCTGCACCAGCGTAATCTGCAAAGTCTGGCTATTCAGGGACCTCACACCTGCCAGCGTCCTCGTTTTGCCCGCCATGACAGTGTCCGCGCCCGCTATCATGCCCATGTACAGCGCGGCATCCGGCGACTGCGTCTGGGGTAACAACGCGCGCGTCAGCGTATACACGTAGCTCTGAGCCGTGACCGGCGTGCCATCCGAGAAATCAATGTTGGGCATCAGGTGAAAAGTATAGACTTTATTATTCGCGGACACATCCCACGTCGCCTGATCGGGCAGCACATTGAAATCCTTGTCATCCCTGACAAGGCCGCTGTAGATCATGTTCATAATCATCTGGGTATTGGCATCCGTGGTCACAGCAGGATCGAGCGGCAAGCTGTCCGCGCTCCCAACATCGGGAAGCGTCAATATTTGTCGCACCGGCGGCTTCGTGGCGCTGCTCGTACCCGTCGGAGCAACCACAACACCGCCCGACGTGCCGCAGGCCGCGAGAAGCAAAATAACCATGCTTACCAGCCAATAAGCCAGCATCTGTGGCCGTTTGAACTGTCTTGAACGTACTCGCATATGTTAGAGTATCTTCTTTCGCAAGAGAAATTTGAAAGAGCTTTCATCATTATCTATGATACGAATGAAGCGGGCGAAAAGACAACGTCTAGCCTGTTCAGGCGAAGAAAAGAGAGATTTCCTTTTCTCTTACCCCCAAAAAGAATGTGCAGGTGGATAAAATAAAACGCTGTAACCAGGCGATTGCCCTACACAGCGTCGGCGTCAACTTGACAGAACGACACGTTTCTTGTACAATATAATAGAACAAATATTCTACACAAAGGAGCAGAACATGAACGAACAGCGACCGAGCAGCGTCCAGGGTCAGGAACGCGCGGAACAGAAGCCGCGTCTTTTCAATCCGAACGACCACCTGGTGCAGTTGAAGAGCAGGGATGGCCTCAGAGATTATCTGCCCGTGCAGTGGCGGCTCGTCTGGTTCCGACAACGCTGCCCCAATGGCTCCATCGAAACCGAAATGATCCATCTTGATCTCGACCGCGAGACCGAGGAGGAGATCGAGGTGTGGGACGAGGAGCAGCAAGCCAACGAGAAGATGGTGAAGCGAGCTAAAGGCGTAGTCGTGTTCCGCGCCGTGGTGAAGGATGGCAAAGGCGGCGTCGGCGTCGGCACAAAATCGGAGAAAGCCGCCAGCTTCCCAGATTATATTGAGAAGGCTGAGACCGGGGCAATAGGCCGCGCCCTGGCCGCGCTGGGCTACGGGACGCAGTTCGCGCCCGAACTGGATGAAGAACATCGCATCGTCGATGCTCCGGTGGCGCGCGGCGCGTCCGCGTCCAACGGCAATGGACGCA
>DATLSW010000350.1:0-21088 GCA_035533955.1 Ktedonobacteraceae bacterium
CCGTGAATTGCTGGCGGCAGTCAAGCGACAGATCAAACAGTGTTACACCCTGTTAGGGCAGGCCCAGACGCCGCTGCCGCGCACGCTGATCTACGAAGATACAACATTCAAACCGCGGAAACTGGCACTTCCCACCGAGCAATGGGACGCCGTACTTTCCAATCTTAGCGAATTGGAGCGCCTGCTGCCCGTATTCGACGCCAGCCTACCGCAGAAGTTGATCACCAGGGGCTATTTCCGGGCCAAATATGGCACGGGGCAGCGCTGCGACGACTTCCTGCTCTTCGCGGATACGATCAACGCGGATTACTTTGAGCAATACCGGCGTGACATGGTGGGCAGAAAGATGCCGGGCGGCGCTGGCAGTCTCAAGGGATTGGACAACCCTTTCCGGCAGTCTGAGATCAGCAAGCTTGACAAGGCTCGACAAGCAGTGTCCACCTATGTCAGCGAGGCATATGCCCGGATGCAAAACGCGCCCGGTAGTGAAGACCTGATTCTGGACGATGATTTCCGCTCGGAGATCGCAGCCATCCTGCCCGAAAATGGCGAGCCGCTCCAATCGAACACGTTCTTTTCGCAGCTCACGCGGATCGATGGAGAGCCGGCGCTGGTCGTTAATCAGGTTTACGCCGGGCTAACGCTCATGTTCTCGCGCTTCGCGCACTGCTTCGCCGGAGAAGACATCCAGGCGGTGGAGACGCTGCGATCCATGTTGGAACGGCTACAGCCGCCAGGAACAGTCTTCGCGGAGTTGAAAGGTGGCTATGACGCGACGAATCTCAACCTGCATCCGGTCGTTACGCCATATGAACTGGTCTGCCCCGGAGAACTGAGTACGCGCCCACAAGAAGAGCAAATTCCATTGGCGGATCTCTACATACAGGATGACGCACAGCAAAATACGCTGCGGCTGTACTCGAAGCGTCTGGGCAAAGAAGTGATTCCAGTATACCTGGGGTTTTTGATCCCCATGCTGCTGCCGGAGATACAGCAAATTCTGCTGAACTTCTCCAGCTTGAGCATTTGCGCGCTCAAACTGTGGGATGGCGTCGAGGCAGCAGGCCGGGAAGATGGCATGACATTTTATCCCAGACTGCGCTACAAAAATGTCGTGCTGCAACGAGCAATGTGGCAAATGCCCGTCAGCCTGCTGCCGCAGCGCGAGAGCGGCCAGTCCGACGCGGACTACTACCTTGCCTTTTCACGCTGGCGTAAAGAACACGGACTGCCAGACAGAGTCTTTTTTAGTGCGAACACAGCAGCAGGCACGTCCTCTGCCACAACCGACGAGGAAGATAGGACAGTGAGATCGCGCAAACCGCTCTATGTCGATTTTGAGAACTACTTCTCGCTCGCGCTGCTGGAAGCGACGACGCGCAAGATGCCGCCGGAGCAACGGGTAGCGTTGACCGAGATGCTGCCAGGTCGCGAAGACCTGTGGTTTGAAAAGGATGGACGCTCCTATGTGAGCGAGTTTGTACTGGAAATCAACCAGGCACAGCAGGAAAGGCAGTGAACTATGGCAAAGCATTGGCTCAGCATCCACATCTTTTATTACAGTAACGTCAATCCTATGCTGCTCGATTGCATAGAGCCGCTGGTAGAGAAACTGCGCGCGCAGGGATTGATCCGGCGCTCCTTCTTTATTCGCTACTGGCAAGAAGGACACCACATCCGACTGCGCCTGTTGCCGGAAGAAGGCATAGGACACGAAGCGATCAAGCGTGTAGCGGAACCTACGCTCGCAGCCTATCTCAAACGCAATCCATCGCTCTACAACCCAGATTTTAAGCACTTCGCCGCCTACCACAAAGGGCAATTCGTCGCGGAATACGGCGAAGACAAGTGGGTGGAAACCTACGGCGTTAATGGAGAGATGCCAGTACGCGCCAACAACTCATTCCACTTCATCGAATACGAGCCAGAATATGATCGCTATGGCGGCGAGGCCGGCGTCGAGGTAGCCGAGTGGCATTTTGAGCAATCAAGCGCGATCGTCACGCGGCTGCTGGGCGAGGTCAACCTGCGCGTGCGCACGATTCTGCTGGGCATGTCGGTACAATTGTGGCTACCGCTCTGTTACGCTTTCCTTGAGGATGATGCTGCCATGATCGTCTTCCTGGATCGTTACATCAACTTCTGGCAAAAACGCTACTGGCAGAATCGCGACTTCGCGGACTTTGACCGGCAATACCTCAAAATTGCTTCCGATCTACAGAGGCGCATCGACGAGATCAAAGACTACGCGACCGGAGGGACGGCGGGTAATCTGACAACGATTGAGCGTGACTGGATCGCGCATAGCCGCGAACTGCGCCAGCGCATTGACGCGCTGGATAGCGAGCAAAAGCTCTCGCTCGTCGGTAGGACAGACGACGGCCAGACGTATCCCGTTACCGACCGCGCCACGGTCTATAATCGGCTGCTGAGCAGTTATATTCACATGACCAACAACCGGCTCGGCGCGGCGATCTACGACGAGATCTACCTGTCGTACCTGTTGAAACGCGCCCTGGAAGATCGCGTGAACCGCTTCCTGGAGGTGGCATAATGAATGCTGTTCTCTCCTCCGTCAGCTACAGGCCGCGCCTGCGAGCAGATATCATGTTTGGGCCTCCAGAGCTAAGCTATGGCACAACCTCATATTACATGAAGGATGGCTATACGCAATGGTTTTACCGTATTGGGGCTAAAGAGCATTTCATAGTGAGCAGGATGGATGGCAGCCGAACGCTCGACGAGATTGGCGCGGAATACGAGGCAGAATTCGGGCGGCGACTTGATCAGCGTTCGTGGGCAGGACTATTCAAGTTGCTGGGAACGCGCCAGTTGCTTGCCGACGGCGTCCGCGAGGCCGACCTGGAAAAGCTGAAGCAGGAAGCGGCGCGGCACCGAAAGACGGACAGCAACGGCCTGTTCCACTGGCGCCTCAAGCTGGTCAATCCCGACGCCTTGCTGGATAAGCTGCTGCCCTGGTTCCGCTTCGCCTTTTCCCCCGCTTTTGTAGCGCCTGCCCTGGCGGCTATCCTGGCCCTTGAAATCTTCGTGCTGCTACACGAACAGGCCATCGCCGCCGACGTGCAGGTAAGCATTCACGGGAGCATTGCCATACCAGTATTCGTTTTATCCTTCGCGCTGTTCTGGCTCATCGCTGCCATGCACGAGACAGCGCATGGGCTGGCGTGCAAACGCTTTGGCGGCTCGGTGCGCGAGATGGGAATCGTGTGGCGTTATCTCTCCTTCTTCCCCTATTGCAAACTGGACGACATCGTTCTCTTTCATAATCGCTGGCACCGCGTCTACGCGGCATTCGCCGGGACATTCTTGAGCCTGCTCGCCCTCATACCCTTCGGAGTATTATGGTGGCTCAGTCCTGAAAAGAGTTTTCTGCGCGACCTGAGCGCCATGATGCTGCTCCTTTTCAACATGGCGAGTCTGATGAACCTCATCCCCTTCGTCGAACTTGATGGCTATTTCATGTTGAGCCATGCCATCAATATCATCGATTTACGCAAAGAAGCGCACCGCTTCTACCTGGCAGGACTCTGGAAATTTCTGTTCAAAAAGGGTACGGGAACCGCCAGATATGGGCGACAAGGCCGGTTGATTTACCCTGTCTACGGCCTCCTCTCGTTGGTCTTCACAGCAGCCTTCATCGTCCTGATGGCGTACTACTGGTATACCGAAATAAAGCCCTGGCTGGGAAATACTGTGACATGGAGCCTGCTGGCCGGAGTGGCGATCCTCTTCCTGCTCGATAAAGGCCCAGGGCTGAAAAAAGTCTGGGTATGGGGCAAAGCTCTGCTGACAAAGAAGGCGATCCGGCAGGTGTAAGCAACGGTAGCACGCCCAGAGACTCGCGCAATGCACTGCCCGGCTACAACGTGTTCACCGGATACTGTATAATATCAAATAGGCGCGATGCCTCAGCATCGCGCGGTAAACGGCCTGATGGCAACGCTGAAAGAGAAAAGAGACAACGTGAGAAAGATCGCCTTAGAGGAACATTTTATTTCACCTGCATACGCGCAGCAGATCCACGAACGACAGAGTCGGGGAGATACTTCCCTGATCGGCGGAGCCAGCTTTCCTGCTGAGCTTGAGGCTAAGCTGCTTGACCTGGAAAGAAACCGCTTAGCGACTATGGATACGTTTGGGATAGATGTGCAGGTTCTCTCGCTCTCTACCCCCGGCATTCAGGGTGAGATCAACACGGAGCAAGCGATCAGGGCGGCCCGGCAGATGAATGACTACCTGGCTGAGCAAATCCATAAGCATCCTGATCGCTATGCAGGCTTCGCCGCGCTGCCCTTGCAGGACCCCAAAGCGGCAGCCGACGAACTTGAGCGCGCGGTGACACAACTGGGCTTCAAGGGAGCAATGGTCAATGGACATACCAATGGTGAATACCTTGACGAGCGCAAGTTCTGGGTCGTTTGGGAACGGGCAGAGCAACTTGGAGTCCCCATCTACCTGCACCCGGCTAATCCTCCCAGTGACCAGATGAAAATTTACGAAGGCTACCCCGGTTTGCTGGGCGCTGCCTGGAACTGGACCGTCGAAACCGCTACGCACGCTCTGCGCATTATCTGTAGCGGCGTCTTCGATGTCTTCCCCAATACCATCCTGCTGCTCGGACACATGGGCGAGGCTCTTCCCTACACGCTGCGCCGCATCGATGACGGGTGGAAGCGCTCTCCACAGAGCAAACAACTTCAACATCTGCCTTCTTATTATGTCAAACAGAATGTCATGATCACCACTAGCGGCAATTGCTCAGTCGAAGCTTTAATCTGCGCCTTGCTCGCGGTTGGCGCTGATCATATTCTCTTTTCGGCAGATTATCCCTATGTCCCGCTTGAAAACATGGTACAATTTGTTGAGACGGCCCCGATCAGCGAAATCGACAGGGAAAAAATATGCCATCTGAATGCCAGGCGCTTGCTCAAATTATAAGAATAGCCGTCAGTCTCATAAGTTTAGTCACACTAGTCAGGAACCAATACAATATACTATGAATAAGCTCTATAAACCACGCCGTATCTCAGCACAACGCCGGTTCTACACGGCGTCGTTGTGCATTCTTCTGCTCTGTATTGTTGCCCTCAGCGCGTGCAACGGGACGACAGCTTCCAAACCGCCGGTGAAGCCCACGCCCACACCCACCATCGAAGGCACGCTGCAAAACCAGGGAACAGCGCAACTCAAATCGTTCCAAAAGTGGATCGCGCTCATGCAACAATACCAGGGCGATACTACCACGTATCAACAGCAGTATCAGAGCGATAAGCAGGCGCTGCAAGCCGCCACGACCGACGCGGCCTTCCAGAAGGCACTCAAAACCTTGAACGCGCACGTCGCGGCCATCCAGATACCGGCGTTGCAAACGGAGAACAACGCTTTATTCCAACAGTTAAAGCAAGAGGCGTCCCAATTTGGGAAATTGCATACCTACCATGACTCGTACAACAATACAACCTACCCACTGGGTTACGAATATGGGCCAAATGGGGCAACTGGCCCACTCTGGCTGCAAGGAGAAATGGCGGCGGATCAAACCGTAGCTGACTACCAGCAAACTACAGAAGATATACAGATGGATCTCACCAATTTCCAGGCAATGGCGGCAAATTTCGGCAGCAAAACGCCCTATTACAAGGTCCATCAAAGCGATATTCAGTTGATGCAGACCTATGGCTATATGCAATCGAAGGTCGTCATCGTTTCCATGGCCGAACAAGCTATCCGCGTCTATGATAACGGCAAGTTGGTCAAGGCATTCCAGGTAACAACCGGGCAGCCAGACCTGCCCACACCGCCGGGAACATGGTGGGTCGAGGGCAAGAAATCACCTACCGTGTTCAAAGCCGATGTCCCGCAGTCTTCGCCCGACTGGTATCCGCCGACGCCGATCAACTACGCGATGCAATTCCATAGCAACGGCTACTTCCTGCACGATAGCTGGTGGCGCAGTGAGTATGGACCTGGAACCAACTTCCCTCATCTTGATCCAGGCGGCACGCAGTACTCTATTCACGGCTCTCACGGCTGCGTGAACATGGCAAAAGACGATGCCGCGTGGTTATACGGATTCGTACAGCTCTACACGCACATCATGATCTATTAGTAACCAAATTCGATGGAACCATGTAGCGGCGCTACATGGTTCCATCGAATTTGGTATCAGTTCCTCTGCAAAGAGTAGAGAACCAACGTCATCCGCGAAAAAAAATGGCAGACGCGCGTCTTTTTGTGCTATAATATTAGAACAAATATTCTGTTTTTTTAGGCATGTCGAAAAAGTAAAAGCTACACAGCGAGCGGAAACAAGGATGATAACCATCTCTACCCACGAGGGCAAACGCATCGAAATCGTATTGGAGAGCGAATTACGCCAACCTGTGGACATGGGTGAGCATGTGCGAGCCTATTGTCACATTCATGGCAGCGATCACCAGCGTTCTCTCTCTATCAACAAAGCCACTGGCTGGGGCCGCTGTTTCAACGCGACCTGTGAAGCGACCGTGCTGGTTGTTGAGTGGAATCGTCCTCTGGCAAAACGCCTGCTGCACTGGCATTACCAGGGACTTACTGCTGCCGCGCGGCCTTCGTACCAGCCGCGCTCATTAGAATCGATGGACAGACCACGTATGATCCAGCCAATGTTACTCCCATCGCCGAAAGCGATTCCGCAATGGCAACAGGATGAACTTCAGGCGCTGCGCCTGCTGGATAAGCCAATGCGCAGCGCTCTCGCCTGTTCGCAGCGAGTGCAGACGTATCTGCGCGAGCGCGGCATTCCGCTCAAGACAGCATTGGAGACGGGTGTCGGGTATCTTCCATCACTGCTGTTAAAGAACCCGGAAATGCGCGAGCATAGGAGAATACTACGCAGGTGGACTGAGCGTATCCTCTTCCCGCTCAACTCCCCGGACGGAAAAGGCTATATTGGGCGCTCGCTGTGGCGCTGGCAGTTGGGTATCAACGAAGCAACTCATAAGGCACTGCTCGAACGGCCAGGAAGCCCGAAGCGGTGGATCAAGACCTATCCGGCAGGCTGGTTCGGGGCGGATTTCGCGCAATTAGCGCCCACCATCATCCTGGTTGAGGGCGCGTTTGATCGCCTGACATTCCTTGCAGCAGGCTTCCAGACCACCGAAATCGTCGCTCTGGTGGGTACAGCTATGCCGATTGATTGGCTTCCAGCGCAAGTGAAAAGGGTGGTGCTGGCCCTTGATGGAGATGATGGCGGCAGAGAAGCAAGCAAGCGGCTTACCGATCAACTGACGCGAGCGGGCCTGCATGTGCAAGTGTGTCCATCATTACAAGATACATGGGGCAAAGATTGGAACGAACGCTGGCAACGTCTGGGAAGGCGGAGCATTGCTTCAGCGCTTGAGGCATTTGCCGAGGCGCGTTCCGCGTGAGTCATGGTTGATGGGTTTAGAACAAAAAACTGAGCCAAATACCTTGACAACCAGAGCTAGTCCATGCTATACTGTTCACAACAGAGCTATAGCAATAAGCATTTGTTTAGCTATATTTCTGTCAGAAACAAATTGTTCGTGGCAACCTGCCCGTTGGGAGAGCGGCACGTTACTCAGCCAATCATACGAACTTTTCCCAGATTGGATTCTGATTCTTAGCCTGTGCCGTACGCGTTAAGCTTTCATACAACGACCACATCTGTGGCTTGTTTGTATAAGGCAAGATAGCGGCCTTTTCGCGCCTTTTCCTGGTGTCGAGATAGCTTTACGAGGCCCATTTCGACTATTTCCCGCGAAAGTCCGCTGTCTTGCCCGGCGATTTTGTCTTTGTAGCGCGTCAATTTGTAGTTTTGTGTTTGTAGCGCATTCAAGTTCTCTCTTGTGCCAGATTCTAAGAGAAGAGAGAAAGTAACCTCTCAACAATCAGAATCCGCATCGAGAGAAACGTTGAACATTGTTGTTTTCGTTGAAGCGGGTTCCGCAATGTGCGGAGCAACGTCTTCAGGCGCGCTCAAGTTATTCCTTGATTAGATATACGTCATGGAGTTACACGCGCCACACAGTGAACACAAGGAGAAAATAATGGCAAACTGGTTCGAAAGCGTAACCAAGACTCTGGCCGATGGGAAGCTCACACGCCGCGGCGCAATGAAAACAGCGGCCGGCATTACGGCCGCAGCGGCATTGGCTTCCTTGATCCCAGGCGAAGCTTTCGCAGCAAGCGATGGCAAGTGTACGCCAGGTACATGTTCCACCACCTTCATGAACTGTGGCAAGAACATCTATGGCAACTGCTATTGCTTCCAGAGTACAGGCAAGAAGCATCAGGGCCGCTGTGGTTGTAACAGCTACTGCTCCAGCCTCCCGGCATGCAGCAAGCAGAAGGATTGCGCCGCAGGTTCTTTCTGCATCACCAATACCGGTTGTGGTTGCACAACTGGCCTTTGTATCCCCAAGTGCACCAAGACCTGCCAACTCGCTTCTGGCCGCTCTGGCAGAACCGCCGCCTAATCAGCGGACTGTCAGGCTAAAGAGTTGCCATACGATAAGCGCTTCAGTCTCGATAGTCAGGATAGGCCAGGCTGGCTGTTTCTCGCTATTACGTTTGTCGCGCTTATTGTGTGGCGACTCCTGTGTTGTACGTTGTCATATTTTATCCGGCCCGGAGGCTAAGACCAATTATCCCGCCTGGTTGTAGTCTGTTATCGGCCAACCGGTTCTTCGCCACATCAGGAGGTTTCGATATGAGCGTTTTGCTCCTCATAGCGCGATTGCTGCTTGCCGCGGTTTTTGTTGTATCCGGGCTAGCAAAAATCGTCGATCTTAAAGGATCGCAAAAGGCTGTACAAGGCTTTGGCGTCCCCTCGTTTCTAGCGGTCCCACTTGGAACGCTCCTTCCCTTTGCTGAACTTGCCGTAGCGGTGGCTCTCATTCCTTCGTCATGGGCGTGGTATGGAGCAATTGGCGCGCTCGCATTGCTGTTCGCCTTCATCGTTGGCATCAGTGTGAATTTATCCTTTGGGCGCAAGCCAGACTGCCACTGCTTTGGTCAACTTCACTCGGAGCCTGTTGGAGCATCCACACTTATTCGTAACACCTTGCTGGCCGCTATTGCAGGCGCTGTCATCTGGCAAGGAGCAGCATACAACAATATTGGCCCAAGCGCGGTGAACTGGATTGCCACGTTGACAGTTGCTCAGGGCATCGAGTTGGTCGTTGGTCTTATTCTGGTGGCGCTCGTTGGTATCGAGACCTGGCTACTGTTACAAACTATGACGCAGCAGGGGAAATTATTGACGCGGCTTGAGCTGCTGGAAGAAAATGGAGTACCCGGTAACGAGAACAATCAGCAATATGGGCTACCCGAAGATTCAGTTGCGCCCACATTTGAACTCCCTGATCTCACTGGAAGCATGGTCTCGCTCAGCGATCTCCTGGCCCGAGGAGCAGATAAGAAGGCTCCAGTTGTCCTCGTTTTCACCAGCCCCACTTGCAACCCCTGCACAGCAATGTTGCCGCGATTCGCAGAATGGCAGCAAAAATATCAGGGAGAGGTAACGCTGGTGATCGTCGGTCAGGGGACGGCTGAAGAGAACCTTGCCAAGATCGCGGAATACGATATCTCTCCGGTACTCTTACAGCAGGACAGGGAAGTAGCCGAAGCGTACAAGGCACGTGGCACGCCATCCGCGGCAGCTATTCGTTTCGATGGATCAACTATTGGGAAACTGGCCGAGGGTGAAGACGAGATTCGTGAACTCTTAGAGAATCTGATGGAGGAAGTTGAATCTTATGTACCTCATCCTCTTCTGGAAGTCAACAGGCCGGATAATGGCCGAATCTTTCCTGAGCCGCCAGCGATAGGCGAACCTGCTCCTGATCTGACTTTGTTGGATCTCGATCAAAATCCGATCAAACTCTCCGATTTCCGGGGAACCCCAACCCTCTTGCTGTTCTGGAATCCAGGCTGCACCTTCTGTCAGGGGATGCTGAAAGACTTGCTGGTCTGGGAAAGGAACCGCCCCAGAGGCGCGCCACAGTTGCTGGTCATCTCAACCGGCGGGACGAAAAAAGACAACCTGGTAGGTTTCAAGTCGCCCATCGTGCTGGATGAAACCCAAAGCAATTTTAGCGCGCAGCGCTGGTTCAAGTCAACCGGTACGCCTATGGCGGTACTCCTCGACGAAAACGGCATCGTTATCTCCGAGCTAGTTGGAGGCGCCAGAGCAGTCCTGGAGCTGACGCAGCCTGTACGCCATAGAACCAAAAAAGTCGCAACTGTCTAGCGTGAATCTGCGAAGTAGGCCACTGGGCGCAACGGTGTTTGTGACAGTGGCCTTTTATCTTGCCTTCTCATTTCGCCAAAAGTTGTCGCTTGCTTGATGGAGAGGAGCTTCTCGCGGCATTATGAACATCGTTGCCATGCGCAAAGGGGCCATCGGCGATTCTTTGCTCTCATTCCCTGTTCTTGCTGCCCTCCGCGCACGCTATGCTGATCCGCATATCACGTTCGTGGGCCATCCCGCCGTCATGCCACTGGCAAAGGCCTGGGGTATTGCAGAGGAAGCATTCAACTACGAAGACAGGCTGTGGGACGAGGTGTTTTCGTCGGATGGTATTCATAGTTCCAATGTGCGCGACCTGTTCCAGCAGACCGATCTTGCCATCTGCTGGGTACAGGATCCTGCGAGTCTGGTCAAGCCGAACTTGCTCAAGGCGGGAGTCAAAGAAGTGGTTATCGGGCCGTGGTGCGCATCTGAAAAGGACACAAAACATATGGTGAAATCTCTGGCAGAGCCATTAGGTCTGGAGCCTTTACTGACAGAGTTCGTCATACCCTCGACAGCCTGGAGCAATGGCTTTTGTCCTTACAATCCTCCCATTGCCATTCACCCTGGCAGCAGCGCGGCGGGCAGGCGCTGGTCGACAGCCTCGTTTGTCGCCGTCATCAATCAGCTCTTGCACCTTCGCTGCCCGGTCCTCTTGCTCGCGGGGCCTGCGGAAGCCGAAGTACTCAAAGAGGTGCGCAAACAGCTTTCACCTTCGCCGCAACCTGGATTACTCTCCGTATTGCAAAACGCGCCACTATTGGAAGTGGCCCTGCGACTCCAGCAGTGTCAGTACTACCTCGGCAATGATTCGGGCATCGGCCACTTGGCAGGTATGCTCGGCATTCCCACGCTCATTCTCTTCGGGCCAGCCAGCTTTATCTCTATGCCTCCCCATGTCATGCATCCCGTTGGCCCGCGCGTCGAGACAATACAAGCACAGTCGCTGGATCGCATATCGCCGGATAGAGTCATCGAGCGTATGCTGCGGCAATTAGCAGAAAATTCGTACTCGCATTGACTGGAGTTGACACGATGAAACTTACAGATGTCATGAGAACAAGCGCAACACGCACTGACGGAATAACCACTCTGCTTTTGCGCGGTTTAATCAATGCGAAGCTACTGAACTACGATGACACGGGAAAGTGGGCGGAACGATTCGGAAACATGGCCCGCGTTGATGGTGTTACCATTCACCTGGATAACCGCTTATTGCCACCGTTTTTCAAGGGTACCATCATCGCGGGTATCTATGAAAAAGGAGAGCGCCAAATTATTCAAAAATATCTTCCCAATGGTGAGCCGGTGATCGAACTAGGCGCCAGTATTGGCGTCGTCTCCTGCGTAGTCAATCGCAAACTGATATCACCAGGTCAGCATGTGGTGGTGGAAGCAAGTTCAGAGTTAATCCCGACATTAACGAAGAACCGAGACATCAATGGCTGCCAATTCACCATTATCGAAGCTGCCATTGCCTATGGAAGCGATTCTGTGACCTTTTTTTCCAATGGTTTGAGCCTGGTAGGCAGCATCTATGGCGAAGGACATACCATGGAAGTTCCCGCAAAGACGCTGCAATCCATTGCTGAAGAGGCGGGTTTCCGTCATTTTACGTTAATCTGTGATATTGAAGGAAGTGAAATCGGCCTTCTTGAACATGAAATGGACTTTATTCGCGAGCATGTTGGCGTGATACTCATGGAAACGCACGATGAAACCCCCTATGGAGATGATGGAGTGAAGTTGGTTTTAGAAAAATTGGCAGACAATGGTTTTGAGATGATAGATAGCATTCGCACCAATTACTGTTTCCGCAATAAAGCCTCTTTGCAAGGGGAGGATAGATAAATCATGAACATCGTTGTCATCCGTCCATTCAAAATTGGGGACGCTCTGATCACATTTCCCATCCTTATCGCGCTGCGTGCGAAGTACGCAAATCCCCATATCACTCTGGTATGCGATCCTGTTGTTGTGCCGCTGGCAAAGGCGTGGAACATCGCGGACACAGTATACGGTTATGATGAGCAATGGAAGAGAATATTTTCGGCTGGAGGCGTTCGCCAATCCAATGTGCGCGACGTGCTGCGGCAAACCGATCTCGCTATCTGCTGGATCAGTGATCCTGGTGATCTGGGAAGAAAGAACCTGCTCAAGGCGGGAGTGAAAGAAGTTCTTGCGTCCACCACCCCATCTCAAACAGACAACATCACTGATATCGACTCAATGCACGCGATGGAGCTTTTAGCGAGAACGGTGAATGTGCAACTTGCGAAACCAGAAGCCATTGAGCTTCCTTACATTGGACCTGCTACGTTCTGCCCCTACGATGCCCCCATTGTGCTTCACCCTGGAAGCAGCGCGCCGCACAGGCGCTGGCCCAGCGCCTCGTTCGCTGGCCTGATCGACGCGCTCTTACTTCTGCATTATCCTGTGCTTTTGCTCGGCGGTCCAACCGAAGACGAACTTCTCAGAGAGGTGCGTCAGCATCTCTCGACTGCCCCGTCACCGGCTATGCTCACGGTACTCAAAAACGCATCGCTGCTTGAAGTCTCCAGGAAACTCAAACAATGCAAGTGCTTTGTTGGACACGACACGGGCATGAGCCATCTGGCAGGGCTGCTGCGCATCCCTACACTCGCGCTTTTCGGATCAACCAGCCCGGAAAGGTGGCGTCCACTGGGTCCAACCGTTGAGGTGATAGAGGCACAACCATTAATGTACTTGCCGGTGCAGAGAGTGCTGGATAGCATCTTGCGTATGTGTAATGCTCATCACTGAGCAGGAGAGGACTATTAGCAGCGCATTTCATAAACATCTTACCTGCATGGAAAGGGGTGAACACTATGAAATTCACGGAAGTTGTGAAAGCAGTACGCGCTGATGGCATGAAAGCGGTACTCTTGC
Organism: Ktedonobacteraceae bacterium; assembly: GCA_035533955.1. GTDB lineage: Bacteria > Chloroflexota > Ktedonobacteria > Ktedonobacterales > Ktedonobacteraceae > CADDZH01. Next base: position 13,229 of record DATLSW010000350.1, read on the forward strand.
GCGGGTTATTCATGTCACAACTGATCAATATAGAGCAACTGGGTAAATTGGCGGAGCGATTTGGAGATATCGCTCGATCGGATGGACTCATCATTCGCATGGACAACCCTTTATTACCGGTGCGATTTAAAGGAACAATTCTGATGGGTTGGTATGAGAATGATGAACGCGAGATGATTCAGAAGAATCTGCCTGACGATGAGCCGGTGATTGAACTGGGCGCGAGTATTGGCGTCGTCGCCTGTATAGCCAATCGCAGGCTGCGGTCGCCAGACCAGCATGTCGTAGTGGAAGCAAGCCCAGAGTTGATCCCAACGTTGAAAAAGAATCGCGATTTGAACAGCTGCCAATTTACCATCATAGAAGCCGCCATCGCGTATGGGAGTGATTCCATCGCCTTTTTCCCTAACGGCGAGAGTCTCGCGGGCAGTATTTACACTGGCAGTGGTCAAAAAGTGGAAGTTCCAGCGAAGACGCTGCAAGCAATTGCCGAAAACGCAAATTTCCACCATTTTAACCTGATCTGTGATATTGAAGGCAGTGAAATAGAGGTAATTGATCACGAAATCGACTTTATTCGCGAACATGTCGGCCTGATACTCATAGAAACACATTATTTTACCCCCTATGGTGAGGAAGGAGTAAATTCACTGCTCAAAAAATTAGCCACGAATGGCTTTGAGATTATAGACAGCAAAGGGAAACAATATTGCTTTCGTAATAGAAATTCCCTGGAGCAGGAAAACGAGAAGAGAGAGGAGACGTAATTGTCATGAACATTGTCGCCATCCGTCCGGCGCCTCTTGGGGATAGCCTGCTCGTTTTTCCCATACTGGCAGCGTTGCGCACAAAATATCCAAATTCCCACATCACTTTTTTAGGCTCTCCTGCCGTCTTGCCGCTGGCAAAAGCATGGGGCATCGCGGACGAAACGATTATTCCCGCGGATGTGCAGTGGCACGAACTGATTTCACCGGCTGGGATTCATAGTCTCGCTTTGCGTAATCTGTTAGTGGAGTCGGATCTCGTCATTTGCTGGTTGGATGACAGCGATGGCTGGGTAAAAAAAGGTCTGCTTGCCATCGGGGTCAAGCAATTCATTATCGTTCCTGAGGGAGAAGCTCTCAACGCCTCAAAACATATCGTGGAGCAACTGGCGGAGCCGCTCGATCTGGAACTGCCAGGGAAAGGATTTGTCGTGCCTTCAACCGGTTGGAACAATGACTTCTGCTCCTACAATCCCCCAATCGCCATTCACCCTGGCTGTAGTGAAGAGGGCAGACGCTGGCCGGCGGCTTCGTTCGCCTCCATCATCAATCAGCTTTTGCGGCTTCAATGTCCCGTTCTTTTGCTCGCCGGGCCATCGGAAGCCGAAGTACTTAAAGAGGTGCGAAAGCGTCTTTCATCCACGCCACATGCAAAATTGCTCTCTATACTGCAAAACGCGCCGCTGCTGGAGGTGGCTCAACAGCTCCAGCAGTGCCGGGGCTTTCTAGGCAATGATTCCGGCATTAGCCATTTAGCGGGGCTGCTCGGTGTTCCCACGCTCGTGTTGTTCGGACCAAGCAACCCACTCACCAAACATCCCGTCGGCCCATTTGTTGAAACGCTACAAGCGCAACCAATGAAGCGCTTACCGGTAGACAAAGTTCTGAAGTGCATACTACAAATGTCTCAATTTCAAGAGGTGTAGAATGAACCAACCGTCTTCTAACTGGCGCCAGCGGAAAACGTCAATAGTTACGCATATCGCGACTGCGCTCACCATCCTGCTTGTTCTCGTCTGTTCAGGGCCACTGTCGCCCGCCCGGCCCGCGGAGGCCGCTCCTCATGCCGCCAACCCTATCAAGCACATCGTGATCATGATGAAAGAGAACAGAACATTCGATAACATGTTTGGAACCTTTCCGGGGGCAGATGGCGCAACTACCTACACCGATCCTGAAGGCAAGGTTCATCCCTTAAACCACCAGCCAGACGAGATTCAGGACATTGATCACAGCTATGGCGCCTTTATGACGGCGTATGATCATGGGAAAATGGATGGGTTTTCTAAGATTCTCGGCGCAATCCAGCAACTCGGAGCAGTGAAGGTAGATATGGCAGATTCCCAACTCTATCAATCGGACATCCCAAATTACTGGAAGTATGCCCAAACATTCTCCCTGCCCGATCAGTACTTTTATACCATTCGCGGGCCAAGTTTCCCCAATCACCTTTTTAGCATTGCCGCAGAAGACAACAACATCGACGGTAATCCTGAAAATAATTGGCCCTTTTTGCAACGATGGGGCTGTGATTCCCCACAAGGCACGTATGTACAGGAGCTTCAACCTGACGGGAAAAAGACGAAAGCATTTCCTTGCTTGACCATTCCCACCCTTGGCGATCTTCTCACCAGCCATGGCATCTCCTGGAAATACTACGCGCCTGCGCAAGATCAACCAGGCTACGAGTGGTCCGTGTATAACGCGATCAAGGACATCCGCGATACATCTCAATGGCAGGCTCATGTCGTCGATTACAGCCAGTTTGCTACGGATGCCGCCTCCGGTAATCTGCCAACAGTTAGCTGGTTAGTTCAGCCAACCGACGTTAGCGACCACCCCGGCACCAGTATCTGTCGAGGTGAGAACTGGACGGTGCAGCAAATCAATGCTGTCATGGGCAATTCACCTCTCTGGGACAGTACAGCCATCTTTCTGACATGGGACGATTTTGGAGGGTTTTACGATCATGTCAAGCCAGCACAAGGGCCAAATGGGCTGCTGGAGTACGGTTTTCGCGCCCCTATGATCGTGATCTCGCCTTACGCTAAGCCTCATTTCATCGACAACACCTCCTACACGCAATCCTCGATGCTCAAATTCGCTGAAACCGTGCTGAAATTACCTTCATTAGGAGGTCAGGATACGCACGCGAACGATATGTTTAACTCGTTTAATTTCAGCCAGCAACCGCTGCCGCCGCTCATTTTGAAACAACGGACATGTCCAGCAGGGTCAAATAACGTGCTGCCATTTTTGGACCAGAGTTAGATGCGCATTGCTCTCTCTCAGGGCTGGCATCGCTTCCCTGGCCCTGAGAGAGGACAATGGATTCTTGCTCGTGTCAGCCTGGATCATAAGCGCCAGGATCGTTGGGAACCGGACCGTTGATGGAGCCTTGGGGAACCGGCTGCGCGCTGCTGCCGACATTCGGGCCTGGATAGGTGGCTGGAGCAAAGGGATCGACCCAACTGGTATTGGCATTGCTAAAGACAAAGAAAAACGAGTGCTTCCCATTGGCAAGCGTCAGCGTGGTCGAGAAGACCACTCCCTTCTGATACGTGCCGCCGGGCTGCTGCGTCAAAGGATACGGAATATTATCCACATAAAGCAGCGCGGAGGTCGGCGCTGCTCCCGTCGAGTCGGCATACATCGTCTGGAACGTGAACGGTGTCTTCTTCGTCCCTGACGTCGGGCTAACCGACGAGTGCCTCAGAGTCAGCGTCGTGACCGTGGGCAGCGCATTACCATTAAAATCGGTGACGCCATCGCCGGAGCCGTCATCGAAGACGAAGCGATAACTGTGATCGCCGGTGGAAAGCGTGTTCGTACTGTAAGTGTAAGTCACACTTTTTGAATAGTTGCCTCCCGACGATTGCATCGGATAATCGACGCCATCAATTTCGATCTCGGCCACGGTGGGAGCCCGCCCCAGAAACGAGGTATACTTCGCCGTATATGTCACCGTCTGCCCCGGCGTCGCCGTTTTCGGCGTGACATTGGGAATGATTTGGAATGAATGCACAGTAGGGCCAGTCCACGGCACGCCATTATCCGGCAGGGCATACGTCCCATTGCTGTCTGAGAAGGAAAAGCTGAAGGTGTGCGTGCCATGCGGCAGCTTTGTCATGTACTGATAGAGCGTTCCTCCATTGGCTGGCCCTTTTTTCACCATCGGATACGCTTTACCATCAATAATGATATTGTGCGTGAGCGGCGTTGTCTGTAGCGCGTAGATCACGTTGTAGAGATTCTTCGTATGTGTGGTACTCTGTAAATCATAGATGGCTCCATGCGTTGCAGGGCCTTTGAACAAATCATCGGGCATCGGCACCAGTAGGGCGGTCATAACAGGAACCGGATTGAGAATCAAGGGCGGCAGCGGCGCTTGCTTGAAATCGAAGTAATTCATAAGATTGCTAATTTGCGGCAAAGCATCGCGCTGCCCCAACGACGGCAGACTCCAGTTTTTCTCAATGAATTTGACGAAGGAACTGAACTCACCTTCACTATGATTGATGAAGCCTGCTTTGGCAAAAGGCGAGATCACAATCAACGGCACGCGCGGACCCAGTCCCAACCCGTCCAGCACCGGCGGCGACACATGATCATAGAAACCGCCATAGTCATCCCAGGTTAAAAATATCGCCGTGTTGGACCAGTAGGGGCTGTTCATAATAGAGTTGACAATGTTGGTCACAAAGTTCTCGCCCAGGCCATTGACCTGCGGTGGGTGGTTGCTCGTATCACCTGGCGGCGTGACCCAGGAGACGCTGGGCAAATTGTTGTTCGTAACGTCAGGGATAAAGTTCGCAACGTTCACATCATTTTTTGAACTCGAATAGCCTTGCAGCATGAGCGGCGCGTTCCAGATAGATACAGCGCTGTAGAAGCGCCAGCTTATGGCTGCCTGATCCAGCTCGGTCAGGATATTCGGAATGGTATAGCAAGGGAAAGCGCGATAGCCCACGCCCGATGTTTGTTTAGAAGAAATAATCGTATTGGCGGTCGAGTTGCACCCTTGTTGAGGAGGTGTTTCAAAGATGCCCTGGTTCTGAGCGGCAATCATCGAGAGGTGGTTGGGCGTGCTGCTGGTCGCCAGGGAAGTAAAGAAATTATCTCCCAGCCCGAAGTTTTGGGCGTAGCTCCAGTAGTTGGGGATATCGGCCTGCGTGTACTGGACATGCGCCTCCGCCGGAAATTTATCCATTTTGCCGCCATCCATCTCAGCAGTCGCCGCCGTGCCGGCATGAATATAATCCTGGGGAACGGGGTCAGGCGCTTGCGGCTCCGTGATGCCATTGGCTCCGGGAAACTGCCCAAAAAAGTTATCAAATGTGTGGTTCTCCATCATGATGAAGACAGCATGTGTAATCGGCGTCATCGCCGTTTTGCCGCGGCTGGTCGAAGCATGGATGCCGAGCGGGATGAGCCACGTCGCGGCTACCGAGGCAAGCGCGAGCAGCACTGCTCCCCCTAAAAACAGTCGCCGTAGAGATGTACCCAATGAAAAGCCTCCTTTACCTGGTGCGGGTCACAATAGAGTGAAGTATTTCGATGCGCCAGCGACCCTTTTATCTATCGTAGTATAGTAAAGAAAACTTCTCATTTACTATAGTGAACAAGTTAAGATTGGCTGAAAAAACGCCCTTTTCGGTTGAGATTTTACCCTGGCAAGACCCTATTGACAGCTTTCTCTAACGTATGGTATAACCATAATCGCTGCTTTCTGGGCGTGGCGTACAGGAAAACCGCCTGTATCACACGCCAAAACACGGGATAATTGCTACCAGTGGTAGGCATTGGCTATCCCGCGTTTTGCCATGCCCGAAAACCCATAGACTTTCCTGAATTGAACCAGTCCCCCCATGCCGGGCGGGAACTGGGTTTTTGTGTTGCAAGAATCCCCCACTACACGAGAAATGGAGGTGAAACTGTGTGGCGTTTCTACCTGGAAGTAGCCCGTACTGCCTTTCGGCGACAGCTCATCTATCGCTGGGCCAATCTGGCCGGATTGCTTACCAACCTCTTCTTCGGCGCGATCTTCAGTTATGTGATCATCGGGCTGTTTCACGCTCGCAGCGCCGTCAACGGCTACAACGTGCTGGACATGCTGCGCTATACCTGGCTGGTGCAGTCGATGATCATGATCGTCCTCACCTTCGGCTGGTATGATCTGATGCTCACCATACGCAGCGGCGCGGTGATCGCTGATATGAGCAAGCCCTGCGACTTCTACTGGTACTGGTTCAGCCGCGAATGTGGGCGTGACCTGTATTATCTGATCTACCGGGGCATTCCAACCTATGTCGGAGGCATGTTGCTCTTTGGTTTAGGAACGCCGGGAAATTGGCATTACTGGCCTGCTTTTCTGTTCAGCCTGGCGCTGGGATCGTGCTTCGGCATCGCCTACCGCGTCCTCTACAACGCCATCGCCTTCTGGTTTCTGGAAGCGCGGGGCATCGGCACAATGGTGGTTGTAGTGGCCCTGTTCTTCACCGGCAGCTATGTTCCCATCCCGTTGTTCCCACATTGGCTGCTGCTAATCGCGCAATGGTTGCCCTTCAACGCGCTGCTGAATGTGCCGACGGAAATACTGCTCAACAACGTCTCGGCGGGAACCATCGTTTTCGAGCTGGCGCGGCAACTCGCCTGGGTAATCATTTTCACGCTGCTGGTGCGGATGGTGATCAGGCTCGCCGCGCGCCGCGTCATTGTGCAAGGAGGGTAACTTCGTATGGCAACAATCGCACGCAACAACAGAGCAGGCAGGCAAGTCATCACTCACCTGCTGAGCGATGTGGGCCTGTACTTGCGGCTGATCTGGATGCAAATCCGCTCGCAAGGACAATACAAAGCCGACATGTTCATCAATATCGGCACCTACTTTCTCACGACGAGCCTGGAGTTCACCACGGTCTTTCTGTACTTCGCGAACTTCCCATCGCTGCTCGGCTGGACGGTAGGAGAAGTCGCGATGCTCTACGCGGTCATGTCCATCGGCTTCGGCTTTTCTGAAATGTTCGGCGCGGGACTCGACGTCTTCCCGGACACGATTCGCCTGGGCGAGTTCGACCGCGTGCTGCTGCGTCCCATCTCGGCACTGCTCCAGGTCGCCAGCAGCGATTTCCGCCTGCGCCGCCTGGGACGCATCACGCAGGGCATCGCGGCACTCTTCATCGCCACGGCCTTCCTGCCCGCGTTCCACTGGACGCTGCTCAAGATGGTGATTCTACTCATTAGCGTCGTGAGCGGCACGATTCTCTTCCTATCCGTGTGGTTGCTAGGCGCGACGATGTGCTTCTGGACGGTTGAGCCAACAGAAATCGTGAACATTCTGACCTATGGAGGGCGAGATATGCTCACCTATCCCTTAAACATCTACAATCAAGTGATGCAGCGTTTCTTTGTATTTGTGGTTCCTTTAGCGTTCGGCACATTCGTCCCGGTATGCTACATACTTGGAAAAGCGTTGCCCCTGGGTTTGCCGAACAACCTGGTTTTCGCGTCACCCGCCATTGCCATCGCTTTCTTCCTCGTCGCGCGCGCGATCTGGCAATTCGGCGTGCGCCGCTACCAGAGTACCGGCAGCTAATGCCTATTGAAAGGAGAATGACTATATGAATATGATAGAGGTGAACGGCCTGGGGAAAACATTTCGCGTGGCAAAACGGCGTCCCGGCCTGCTGGGCGGCCTGCGCAGCATCGTTGATCCCGCGATAAAGCGCGTCGAGGCAGTGCGTGATCTCTCGCTCAGTATCGAAGCGGGCGAGATGATTGGCCTGATCGGGCCGAACGGCTCTGGCAAGAGTACAACGATCAAGATGCTTACCGGCATTCTCGTCCCCAGCGAAGGCAGTATGCGCGTGGCCGGATTCGACCCGGTGCGCCAGCGACGCGAACTGGCGCAGTGCATCGGCGTCGTCTTCGGCCAGCGCACGCAGCTCTGGTGGGACTTGCCGCTCATCGACTCGCTGCGCCTGCTGCGGCATCTTTACCGCGTGCCAGAAGACCGCTTCACCGCCAACTTCGCGCAGTTACGCTCTATGCTCGCCCTGGACGAATTCATCGAGACGCCGGTGCGCCAGCTTTC
>DATLSW010000351.1:0-4332 GCA_035533955.1 Ktedonobacteraceae bacterium
CTCTCCATTGCGATAATGGCTTTGGGTAAGACATGACGATCCTCCTGCTACGACGAAAGCTTCGATATTCTTTCTATCGTACCAGATTGGTTCGTCTTGTCGTTTCCTCTTCCCTAAAAAACCTACTGTTGAAAGGTGGGCTTGCCCCGCCCAGGTTCGGCAGCGGGCGGGGCAAGCCCACGCCCCAACGGAGGTGCGGATTATGTTTGCCAGAGAAATAGAGAATCCGAGGAAAAAGAGGATTGACACGCTCCAAAAAACTATGTATACTTTTCTTAGCTCTTGTAAGCGCTTACAAATCGATGGCGTAGTTTTTCTCTCCAGTACAAGACAAAGAATTTCCGGCGAGGTAGCCGGAGGCTTTCCCGAAAACATCCGAACATATACGCGAAAGGAGGCAGAGAGTAGCAATGGCGAATACTATCCTGCGCACTCCGATGGATGTTGCGCGCGGGATGGTGTTTTCAGAGAAAAAATAGCATGCTCTTTAGTTGAGATCATCGTGTTAGATCATGCCGGGCTAGTCGAAATGGCCTGGCAGGCAGGAATGCCAGGAAGGCAGAGAGATGCAAACAAGAGTATCACGTCGCACTTTTCTCGAAATAGCCGGAGGAGCTGTGCTGACGACGTCAATGGCGGGCTGTTTCGGAGTTGGTGGCAGTCAGACAACGACAGGAAGCAATAGCACTACCGTCACACTCTGGGATATTCGTACTGGTTCGGAGCAGCAAGCAGTGCAGGGTACTGTGAGCGCATTTAACGCTGCGCACTCCAACATTCACGCGGTCGCAGATTTCTTCCAGAACGATCCTTATAAGCAAAAATTGCAGGTCGCCATGGGCGCGCATAATCCGCCGGATATTTTCTTTGGCTGGGGCGGTGGAGTCCTCAAAAGCTATATTGACGCGAACGACGTCTATGACCTGACCTCCGCTCTCAACGCGGACTCCTCCTGGAAGGGCAGATTTCTCCCCGCTGTGATGTCCGGTGTCACCTTCAACGGCAAGATCTATGGCGTGCCGAATAGTGGCATGCAGCCGGTGTTATTCTTTTACAACAAGACCATTTTTAGTCAGTACCACCTGAATCCCCCTCAGACCTGGAACGAATTGCTTCAGGTCATCAGCACGTTGAAACAACATAACGTCATCCCCATCGCGCTCGCCGGGGGCAGTCAATGGCCGTACCTGATGTACGAAGAGTATCTTGTCGATAGATTTGGCGGACCCACAGCTTTCAATGCCGTTGCCGCCAATCAAGCCAATTCATGGTCGCAAGATGCCTTTATCAAGGCAAACACCGCTATTCAGCAATTAGTGACCATGGGCGCGTTTGGCTCATCCTTTGCCTCGACGATCGCGGATACGAACCAGGACGCGGCGCTGCTGTATACGGGGAAAGCCGCGATGATGTTACAGGGAAACTGGAATTTTCCCGTTTTTCTGACGAACAGCCCGCAACTTGTGCAGCAAGGTAAGCTTGGCTGGTTCCCCTTCCCTGCCGTTGAAGGAGGTGCGGGAGATCCGGCGAATATTGCTGGCAATCCGTGCAATTACTACTCCATTGCCAGCGCCGCCAAATCCCCGCAGGATTGCGTTACCTATCTCAAGGATGCTGTCCTGAGCGATGCTAATGTCAAGCAATTGATCGCGTTGGGCGATGTGCCGCCAGTTCAAGGGATCGCAGCGCAGTTAGCGAGCGCGCAAAACAGCGACTGGCTGCAATACAATTACAACCTGGTGCAGAATGCGCCGCACTTCCAATTGTCCTGGGATCAGGCATTGTTGCCGCAGCCCGCGCAGGCATTGCTGACCAATCTGAGCCAGTTGTTCTTGAAGCAGATCGCGCCCCAGGAATTCTCGGCCAACATGAACAAGACCATCAGCGCCGCGTAATCGTGCTAGCGCCTGTCATTCTGAGTGGAGCGAAGAATCTGATGCCAGGAAAGAGAGAGGTTGTCATGTCATTCTGAGCGGAGCGAAGAATCTGGGGCCAGCAAGCGATCGACCTGGCTCGCATGAGATTCTTCGCTCCGCTCAGAATGACAGGCGGGCGGCGCTCAGAATGACATCCCAGTGGGCGTGTTTCATCGTACATCGTTACGGTGCATTTGCTACCATGGGGAGCAAATGCACCGCGGGGGTGGTGTCTTTCAACAGTAGGTTTTTTGGAGAAGAGGCAAAAGATGACCAAAACCGAATGCATAAGCAGCTTAACAGGCAATTCAGGCGTATTTGCAAGCCAGTAACGCCTATCAAAAGATGCATCTCAGCGTTTTTCATGCGACCTTCATGTGACCATCAAAAAAACCTACTAGTGAAAGGGGGGTGGTGTAGGGGCCGATAGATCGCACCCACCATGCCATGGGGCGTGATCAATCGGCCCTATGGGCGTAATTCATTGCGCCGCCACTTGGAACCGAATATGGTGTTACCTGTACCAGTTCATACTGGAGAGGAGAGAACTATGGGCGTATCGATCAAGGCAGCAACAGGAACAGCGCGCTCTAAATGGGTGGCAGTTCTCTGGTCAGCGCCCGCGCTGGCATTCTACGCGCTTTTCGCGCTGGTTCCTATGCTTATTGCGCTCTATCTGAGCCTGACGCAATGGAATGGCCTTTCACCGGCAACGTGGGTTGGGTTGCAAAACTGGGTGGCGCTCTTTTCTGACTCCGTTACCGGCCATGCTCTTCTGCTCACGCTTGAGTTGATGGTTCTAAGCTGGCTTGTGCAAACGCCTCTCAGTCTGCTGCTTGGCGTGTTCATGGCCGGGGTTCAGCGTTACCGCTCAGTGTTGAGCGTCTTCTACTTTCTTCCACTGCTCTTTTCGGCGGTTGCCATTGGTTTGACCTGGGAATCTATCCTCGATCCGAACTTTGGTTTGCTGAACACATTGCTGAATGATATCGGCCTGCCCGGACTGACAAGGGGTTGGCTAGGTGATCCCAACCTGGCGTTTTACGTCATCGTTGCCCTGATTTCCTGGCAGTTTATCCCTTTTCATACGCTGCTCTACCTGGGCGGCGCGCGCCAGATACCCAGGGAATTGTACGATGCGGCGGATATAGACGGGGCAGGAGGTCTACAAAAGTTCTTCTTGATTACCTTGCCGCAGCTCAAATATACCATTATCACTTCCACAACGCTGATACTCACCGGCTCGCTTACCTACTTCGATCTCATCTGGGTCACGACCGGCGGCGGCCCCGGCTATGCCACGCGCGTCTTGCCGCTCCAGATGTATATCACCGCCTTCCAGAATGAAGCGGTAGGCTATGGCAGCGTGCTGGCCGTCTTGCTGGCATTCTTTGGGATACTTCTCTCGCTCGTTCTCCTGCGTTTTACCGGCTTTACCAGCATGTCGAGCCAGCTTGAAGGATTATGAACAAGCATGACGGCACAACAAGAAGGTGAGGAAAATACATGCGCGTCGGTCTATCGCCAGTGAAGGCAACCAGTGAGCAACGCAAGCGCAATGGGCGCGATACATCGGCCCCTACGTTCCACGCGAGCAGAGTATGGAGAATTATTCCAGTCGTGCTTGGCGTTGTCTGGCTGCTGATAGCATTCGTTCCCATTCTCTATATGTTTATGACCAGCCTGCGTCCGCAGATAGACTTTTTCACGGACATTCCCTGGCTGCCCCCTTCGCATCCAACGCTGGCGAACTACCAGAATGTTCTACAGAACAATTTTGGTCTCTACTTCGCCAATACCGCCTTTGTCACGATCATAAGCGTCCTTCTGATCGCCGCCGTTTCTCTCTTCGTGGCGTATGCGATTTCAAAGATCCGCAATCGTTTCACGCGCGTGGTATTCAGCCTGTTTCTCTTCGGACTGGCGATTCCTTTGCAGGCGACGATCATCCCGATCTACGCGATGATTTCTGATTTGCACCTGTATGATACGCTCTTTGCCCTGATATTGCCTGACGTGGCCTTCGGCATTCCCCTGTCCGTTCTCGTGCTGGTGACGTACATCAGAGATATCCCGAAAGAATTGCACGAGTCTATGCTGCTGGATGGGGCCGGACATTTCGTGATTTTACGCAAACTGGTGCTGCCATTATCGCGACCGGCGTTGATCACCGTCATCATCTACGAAACGATCCAGGTCTGGAACGGTTTCCTGTTCCCGCTGGTACTGACGCAGAGTCCAGCCGTTCGTGTCCTGCCGCTGGCGCTGTGGGACTACCAGGGGCAATTTACCACCAATGTTCCAGCCATTCTGGCAGCGGTTGTCCTTTCCGCCGTTCCCATCATTCTGCTCTACATCTTTGGCAGGCGTCAATTGCTCAGCGGCCTGCTCGCGGGCTTTGGGAAATAGATGGGAG
>DATLSW010000352.1:0-4053 GCA_035533955.1 Ktedonobacteraceae bacterium
CACGAGGAGTATGTTCACAATATTGATCCAGCGTGTATTGACCAATCCGCCCATCAGCTTGCGGCGGTTTGTCAAGATGGCAACGGCGATCATTGTGAAGGGTAGTTGCAGGCTCAGGACAACCTGGCTGACAACCAGTACCTCGACCGATGAGATATTAAGCGCGATGGTGATCAACGCTGGAATCATCGTCAGCAGACGCCAGATCCACATCTCGACATGCCTGCCAGAAAAGCCTTGCAACACGATCTGGCCCGCCATCGTGCCGGTCGTCGAAGAGGAAAGGCCCGACGCTAACAGACCAATGCCGAAGGCCACGCTGGCTAGCGCGCCGAGCGCGGGCTTGAGCGTGACATAGGCCGTTTGCAGATCAAGGGTCGCCGGATTTGTGTGTTGGAAAAAGACCGTGCCGGCCACGATCAGCATGGCAGCATTGACGAAGAAGGCCACATTGAGCGCGGCAATGGTGTCGATTTTGGCGAGACGCAGCACTTTGCGCCGCTCCTGCATGGTGGCGTCCGGCCCGCTCAGGCGGCTCGGCGCGAGAAACGAGTGCAGGAAGACGTTGTGCGGCATCACGGTCGCCCCCAGGATTCCCACGGCAACGAGAATACTGCCCGTCGAGACATGCGGGAGTACCATACTCAACCCGACCTGGCTCCAATCCGGACTAATCAGCGTCATTTCATAGAGGTACACCAGCCCGATTACCGACACCAGCCCGATAATAGCAAATTCGACCTTGCGATAACCGAAGCGCCCCAGCCCTAATAACCCCAAAACCACCGCTCCGGTAATCAGCGCGGAGATAAAGAGCGGGATATGAAAGAGAATAGTGAAACCGAGCGCGCCGCCAAGAAATTCGGCCATGTCAGTTGCCATGACAGCGATGGCGGTGGTAATGCCCAGGAAAGCGACTACCGGACGCGAAAATTGCTCGCGAATCAGTCGGGCCAGGTCTTTCCCGGTAGCGATGCCGAGTTTAGCCGATGAAATTTGTAAAAGAATAGCGATAATATTACTGACCAGGATCACCCAGAGCAGTTCATAACCAAAACCAGCGCCTGCCGCCAGGTTCGTTCCCCAGTTGCCGGGGTCCATGTAGCCAACGCTGATGAGAAAACCAGGGCCAAGCGCGCCCAGTATTTCGCGCAAACCAATGCCCCAGCGATTTTTGCGCAAACCCTGCCAGACTTTCAGTATACGCAGGCTAAACGGAACATCATAGTCCACTTTTTTTTGTGGACGTGTTAAGAGAGCCATTTTTTCCCCCCATCTAGTTTATTTCTCCGCCACAGCTTCGGCTTCGGGCGCAGTAACTTCTATTTGCTCGGCCAGTTGCTCACCCAGCACGTACTCAACCTGCTGCTCGCCCTCGCCAACGCGAATTGAAAGCGGCCCTCCGAACGGCGCGCGCTTTACCACCTCGACGCGCGTTTCAGGATAAAGTCCCAGTTCGCCCAGGTAGCGCAATTTTTCCGGGTCTTGATCATTGACGCGCAGAATGACTCCGCTCTGCCCATCCCGCAGTCGCGTGAGAGCGCAGCCTTTACGCGGGGGAATACGTCCATCCTTGCCGGGAATCGGATCGCCATGCGGATCAGCGGTGGGATAACCGAGCAAGGCATCTAGCTTATCCTCAAACTCTTCGGAGATGACATGCTCTAACTTATCCGCCTCCTCATGCACCCTGTCCCAGCTATAGCCAAGCTGGCGCGCCAGGTACAATTCAAGCAGGCGGTGATGGCGGATCACTTCTTTGGCTTTCTGCTCACCCAATTCAGTCAGGTACACACCATGATACGGCGTATGCTGCACCCAGCCAGCTTCGGCAAAATCTTTGAAAAGCATGGTGACGGTGGCGTCGCTCACACCCAGCCGTTCGCGCACCGCTGATGTGGTAACTTTCTGGCCGCGCTCCTGCATATCATAAATGACCTTGAGGCAATCGCTGATGCGCGGCGGCAACTCTTGTATTGACTTATACATCTTTCACACCTCCACAGATTGATTTTTTATTTCTCTAAAAATATGATACCATATAACTGAAAGATGATCAAGTGAAGGCGAGAAATTAAGGGAGTCGAGAGGATAAAAAAACATCGTCATGGTCAACCATGACGATGTTTTTTTATCCTCTCGACTCTATTGCGTCTCGTCGGACGTCAAGCTGTAAATCTTCTCGAATTTACCGATGAGGTAACGAGCGAAATGCCGCGGGTCAGGCGTCTCGCCTGTTACGCGCTTGATCAGCTCTTCGGGCTGGTAGATTACGCCAACGGCATACATCTGCTGGCGCAGCCAATCCAGAACGAAGGCGGTATCACCGCGCGCCAGCCGCTCGTCGAAGTCTGGAAACTCGCGGTGCAGGGTGTGGAAGATCTGCGCCGCGTAGAGATTGCCGAGCGTGTAGGTCGGGAAGTAACCAAAGCCGAACGTCCAATGAACATCCTGCAAGACACCGACGGCGTTGCTGGTCGGTGTGATACCCAGGTATTCGTGATATTTGGCGTTCCAGAGGCCGGGCAGCGACTCCACGGCAATAGCGCCGTTAATCAGCGCCTTCTCCAACTCGAAGCGCACCATGATGTGCAGATTGTAGGTTACTTCATCTGCCTCGACGCGAATAAGGCTGGGCTGCACATAGTTCAACGCGCGGGTAAACGTGGTAACATCTACGCCAGCAAACTGAGCCGGGAAGACTTCCTGCACGAGGGCATATTGACCGCGCCAGAACGGTTCAGAACGGCCAATAGCATTCTCCCACAGGCGCGATTGCGACTCGTGCGCGCCCATCGAGGCGCCGCCTGCCAGCAAGGTGCGCGCCAGCGCCGGGCTGCTGCCCTGCTCGTAGACGGCATGGCCTCCCTCGTGAATTGCGGCCATGAGCGAGGCTTGCAGGAAACGCGGATCGGGATGCACGGTCACGCGCACATCGAAAGGCGAGGTGAAACTGGTAGTAAAAGGATGCGGCGACTGCGCAAGCTGGCCGCGCAAGAAATCATAGCCCATGCCGCGCAGCACATGGTCAGATAGCTCGATCTGTTTGGCTATAGGAAAATCTCCGGTAAGGCAAGATGAATCGACGGGATGATCGCTTTGCTCGATACGCTGTAGCAAATGGACGCTGACCTCACGTACCGGTGCGAAAAGTGCGTCCAGTTTGCGTGCTGTCATGCCGCGCTCATAATCGTTGAGCAGCGCATCGTAGCGCGTCTCTTGATAACCCAGCAGATCAGCAACCTCGCGCATGAGGGCGACTGTGCGCGTGAGCCAGGGCGCGAAATTGGCGAAGTCGTCGTGTTCTCTGGCAGTGCGCCATGCATCGAAGCTGGCAGCTTGCACGCGCGCCAACTCCTCGACGAGCTTGCGCGGCAATTTGGTAGCACGCTCGTAGTTGTAGGTCGCTTCGCGTACCAGACCCCGATCGGCATCGGAGTACGCCGGGCGTCTCACTATCTCTTGCAATTCGTTGAGCAGCGCGCCCAGTCGCTTCGCCGTCCAATGGTCGTGAACCACGCCTTGCAGTGTAGCCATCTGAAAGCCGCGCGCTTCGACTGCTCCTGACGGCATGGCAGTATTCTGATCCCATTCGGCGAGCGCGCCGAGCGCCTGTAAATCGCTGATCTCATGCATATGATCCAACAGTTCGCTGATACGCGCGTCACTGCGGGTAAATTCAATGGCGGTACTGATCTCTTGTGACATAAACGTTGTAGCAATCCTCTCTTATCTGAAACGCAAAAAAAGCCATGCCCGCTCTGTTACACCCGGACATGACCCCTAGTATACAAGGGAGTGCGAAGTTTGTACAGACGTCAGGGCGAAAAGCAGCGATACAACATTGACTTTTGCGACACATCATGGTATAATTGATAGTGTTCCAATTAAGGGAACATTCCAGGGAAACAAAGAGACCCTGGCATCGGGCGACGGCCATAGCATTGGTCAATCCGAAAGGAGTTCTTATGAAACCAATGAAGAAACCAATCCGCCTATTAGGAGTGGTGTTCCAAATTGACAAGTAGGGCCCGTGAATGCGGGCTGACCGAG
>DATLSW010000353.1:0-8581 GCA_035533955.1 Ktedonobacteraceae bacterium
GAAGTACTCCTTCGCTGCCGTTGCCTCACGCTCGAGGAGTGTGGTCGGCACTTGTGCGATCACTAAACCTATTCTAATCTTGACGTAACCTCCGCTACACATTACAATAGACGTGAACACAGAAAGCGTGTATCGTTAGAACTATCTGGAGGTCTCTTTCTATGCCCCTGTACGAATATTATTGCAAGGATTGCAAAGCCAGCTTTGAACTGATCGTGGCTCACCAGCACGCCGATGACATAGTTTGCACAAAGTGCCACGGCGAGAAAGTACGCCGCAAGCTCTCGCTGTTCGCCACGCACCGCGGTGACGGCTCGGACTATGACTACGACGAGACGCTGTCGTCGTCGGCGGGTAGCTGTGGCTGCGGCGGTGAATGCGGCTGCCACTGATGGATACGACGACCAAAACCGGCAAGCCTCCCTTGCTGCTCAATAAAACCAGCTACCAGCGCGGCATTATCGAAGGCGTGATCCTCTATACGCTCGGTCGCCTCGGCGCGCTGATCAACCCGGAGGTGTTTCCCGGCTGGCTGTTCGTCGCGCTCCCGCTGATCTTCCTGACTCTGCAATATCTCGTCGGCCCCGTCTGGGCCACGCGGCGCATCGCCTCGAGCAAGCGCGAGCGGCTGAGCAAGCGTTTCTGGCTGCTCGGTGTGCGTATGGCGGCAATCTGTCTCGGCATCGACATCGTTCTCACGCTGGTCGCGGGAATGCCCGTCAACGCGCTCGGCGGCGTGCAACTCGGCCCGGCGCTGTGGCGTCTCTTCGCCAGCGGCGCCAATCATCTCACGGTGCTCGATCTTGGCCTCTACGAACTGAAAAGCGCGGCGCTGCTCGGCTCGTTCTTCACGCTGGATGTCATCTGCACGCGGCTGGCGATGGGCGGCTTCCTGAGATTCACCATGCCCGCCGGAGGAAACAGAGTAACGTTGTAAGGAGCGTGAAAAAATGGCTGTGCTGGCACAGCCATTTTTTCACGCTCCTTACAACTTACTAATTCGTGTCGATCTGCGCCTTCTGCAACCTGCCGCTGAAGTCGGTATAAACAACCTTCCACTCGGTGAAGACGTCGAGACCGGCGATGCCGGCTTCGCGGTGGCCGTTGCCGGTGCCGCGCGTGCCACCGAAGGGAAATTGGATCTCCGCGCCCGTCGTCCCTGAATTGACATAAAGGATGCCCGTCGTGATGTCGCGCGTGGCCTGCTGCACGCGATTGATGTTCTGCGTATAGATGGCGCTGGACAGACCGAACTGCGTATTGTTGTTGACGGCGATGGCTTCTTCCAGCGAACCAACCTCAATCACCGAGAGCGTCGGGCCGAAAATCTCCTCCTGCGCGAGACGCATTTCCGGCGTCACATCGGCAAAGAGCGTGGGATGATAGAAGGTTCCCTTTGCCAGCTCGTCCTCGCCGGCAACGGAACCGCCAGTCACAAGCGTCGCGCCTTCGGCTTTGCCGATTTCGGTATAGCTATGGATTTTCGCCAGTTGCGACCGGTTGATGATCGGTCCGACATCGACGTTCTCATCCAGGCCATTGCCCAGGCGTAACGCCTCGATGCGCGGAACAAGGCGGTCGAGCAAGGGCTGGCGCGCGCCGCGCTGCACAATGACGCGGCTACAGGCGGTGCAGCGCTGGCCCGTCGTGCCATACGCGCTCCAGAGGATGCCCTCAACGGCCAGATCAAGGTCGGCGTCATCCAACACAATCACCGCGTTCTTGCCGCCCATCTCCAACGAGACGCGCTTGAGCGACTTCGCACCTTCGATAGCGACGTGCCGCCCAGACTCGGTCGAGCCGGTAAACGAGATGACCGCCACGTCGGGATGATGCAGCAGCGCCTCGCCCACCGTGCCGCCGGGGCCAAAGACGATGTTGACAACTCCTTCTGGCAAACCCGCTTCGTAGAGGATCTCTACCAGACGTAACGCGCACAGAGGCGTGTCGCTGGCCGGTTTGAACACAACAGTATTGCCCGCCACCAGCGCCGGGAATATCTTCCATGTTGGTATGGCTATAGGAAAATTCCAGGGGGTGATGACGCCGACGACGCCCACAGGGTCGCGTGTGGCAACGCCTGATTTGTTGGGCAGTTCGACCGGCACGCTGTAGCCAAAGAGCCTGCGCCCTTCGCCGCCCATGTAGTAGGCCATGTCAATGCCTTCTTGCACGTCGCCGCGCGTCTCCTTGAGAACCTTGCCCATCTCTCGCGTCATGGTACGCGCAAGTTCTTCCTTGTGCTGCTTGAGCAATTCCCCGGCGCGATAGAGAATCTCGCCGCGTTTGGGCGCTGGCACAAGCCGCCACCGAGCGAACGCGGCCTTCGCGGCAACGACGGCGGCATTGGCCTCCGCCGCGCCTGAGAGGGGGAAAGAACCGATCAGTTCGCCGGTAGCGGGATTGTAATTGGGAAAAGTCTGGCCGCTCTGCGCTTCCTGCCATTTCCCCCCGATATAATTACGAAAAACGTTGGCGGCGATTGTCATAAATACGGTCTCCTCTTATCCGCCAGCCGTCAGATTTTCGTCCTTCGACAGACGGGTCAAGGGATCGGATGGGCGCGACATTACTGGCGTATCGTTGACCAGCGCTCCTCTGCCATTGCGGCGCTCGATTATCTCGGCGCGCTGGTACAAAATTTGCGCGGCCTGTGCGGCGTCGAAGCGCAACGTATTGGCTTCGGGAGCGCTGGCAAAGGCTTCAAACTTCGCGGCTATATCACGGATGGTCGTAGGAGTGGTGATCTTCTCGCCGCGTACCTGCTCATACAAATTCATCAGCACTTCTTCCTTCGGAAGCTTGATGGGGGTTAAGGGCGTGGCTGAGGGCGCGCGAGCAGGTGTAGAGGCAATGACAGGGGAAAGCTGCGCGGGCCGCGCCGTTACTATCGGAGGCTCCGCTATCTTCTCGGTTGCGTTATCATCAACTTCGACCTTGCCGCGCACAATCGTGTCACTGTTATTGCCCACCACGTTCCTGATGGCAGAAGTATCCCTTCCAAAAGCATACGATGAGGGGCGCGGAATAAGCGACACGTCACGCACCTGCGCCCAGTTGATCTGTACACCCCACAGTGCAACCTTGTCCCGCAATTGCTGAAACAGCCGGTTATTCAATTGCTCGCGCCGCGTCATTTCATCCTTCCCGGCCAGACCATTGAATGATCCGGCAGGCTGCGACCAGATCAGAAAATCGTCCGGCGTCAGATGACTTGCCACGTTTTGCAACGTCACGACCACGAGATCGTGCAAATTTTCCTCCCATTTGTCAACTTGTTCCGCGACAAAATGGGCATCCTCCGGCAAGAGCTGATAGGAAATGGTTGCTTTCAAGTGAACATCGTCCCTACTTGAAAAAGATATTATTTGCTCGTTGCATGTCCACACCACCTCTCGCGTCTGGAGCGGGCTAGTCATTTTTTCCCACGGTAAGCGGAAATTCAAGCCGGGCAGCAGCGTGCGGTTATATTTTCCAAAGGCATAGGTGACATCAACATAGCCTTCAGGGACTTTGTGAAGGTAGAGACGAATAGCCGCGAAGGCAGCAATAACGAAGAGGATCAGTAAAAGGACGGCAAGCGTTGGGCCTGCCAGCGCAAAAGCGGCGATGACTACGAAGAGAGCAAAACCGCCTGTCACGGTCAGCGACCAGAGACCTTCATTCGTATCCGTGTAGAAAAGGATCATACCTTGCAGCGCCGCCGCCGCCAGGATCAGCAGCAGAAGCGGCCAGAGATGAGAGCCATTCACATACGCCTGATTGTGTAACGCGAGCGGCAAAATACATAAGAGGGTCAAACCGGCCAGAAGCAGTGGGATCAACACGGGCAAAAACTGCCGTCCGAGTCGCAAAAACGCCTGCCACAGCGTACCAACGGGCTCTGGCTCATCGAAAACGTCCTGCCGCGCCCCATAGGGTAGGCTGAGGCTGGGCGTTGCTGTCATCGTGGAGGGAGAAGAAAACTGATCGGGAGTCTCGCCGGCGATGGATGAAAAAGAGGGTAATTCCTCATATGCATCATCCCACTGAAGCTGGTTTCTCGGCCATGCAGCGCCTGTACCTGGTTCATTCCATTCTGACGACATTGTGGTTGCCACCTTCCTCTCATCATCAATATTGTTCATCACACGCGTTAGCTTTTTGTGCCGCACGACGTGCAGCCGCCTTGTCCTCCGCATGTACAACTACTCTTGCCGCAACTACACGCGCCTTTGCTCGCACCCACACCCGCGCTTGCCTTTGCACCCACATCGCACGTCCCACACTTGCCTGCGCCGCGCGCAGAACAACTCCCGCAGCCTCCCTTCGCACGAACGCTGTCTTCGCCTGGCTCAACCGGAACTTCGATGGTCGCGCCACTCTCCAACATCACCTCGACCGCGTTCTTCGGGACGTTGATCGCGATCACCCTACCGAAACCGCTCGGCGTCTCCAGTGTCGCGCCGAGCTGCGGCATTTGCTGTCTTGCCTGAACATAGTTATCATTCTCATATGAGAGACAACATAACAAACGGCCGCAGACGCCAGAAATCTTTGCTGGATTCAGGGGCAGATTCTGCTCCTTCGCCATCTTGATCGAGATCACGCCAAAGTCTGTGATCCACGAGCTACAACACAACGTTTTGCCGCATGGCCCCAGCCCGCCTAACAGCTTCGCCTGGTCGCGCGCGCCGATCTGCCGCAGTTCGATGCGCGTGCGAAACGTCGCCGCCAGGTCACGCACCAGAGCGCGGAAATCTACGCGCTCGTCAGCCGTAAAATAAAATGTCAGGCGGCTGCCGTCAAAGGCATATTCCGCCTCGACCAGCTTCATCGGCAAACTATGCTGCGCCACATGCTTTGCACATTGTACCAGCGCATCCTTCTCCTTACTCTTGAAGGAAAGCATCAGGCGCAGTTCATCTTCGTTTGCCAGACGCAGCGCTGGCTTTAGCGCGTCGCTTAACTCGCTCTCCGCGATCTTCTTGGGCGCGATTACCACGCGCCCGGCCTCCATGCCGCGTACCGTTTCAACAATGACATACTGGCCGGTTGTATACGCCTGCCCTTGTGGATCAAAATAATATATGCGCCCGGCAGGCCTGAAACGAATACCTACGATAATGACGGCGTTTTCCGTGCTGTTTGTAGAAAGCATCATATATTACGCTTTACTTGAACATCCCCGACATGCATTCTGAGAAAAAATAAAAGGTGGCGTCGTTGCCACATCCCATCTACATTTGATTGGTCAACAGAATAGCCTCGGCAATTTCGCGCATCGATTTGCGGTTATTCATGCTGGCTTTCTGAATCTTGCGGAACGCCTCTTGTTCCGATAACCCCTGCTTCTCCATGAGCAACCCTTTCGCCCGTTCGACAATTTTGCGCGTCTCCAACTGATCGGTCAGCGTTCGCGACTTGTCTTCGAGCGTCCGAAATTCGGCGTAGCGTGCCAGCGCAACCTCGATGGCCGGAGTCACCTGGCTTTCGCGTAAGGGTTTGACGATATAATTCACCACGCCCGCTTCTTTTGCCCGATCAACCAGCGGTTGATCGCTAAAGGCGGTAAGCAACAACACTGGTGCGATCTTTTCACGAGTGAGAACCTCTGCGGCAGCGATGCCGTCCATATCCGGCATACGGATATCCATGATGACCACGTCAGGGCGCACCTCGCGGGCCAGATTCACGGCGCTCACGCCGTCTCCTGCTTCTCCGACCACCAGGTAGCCTTGTTTGGTCAATACATCTTTCAAGTCCATGCGCTGAATCGTTTCGTCATCAGCAATAATTACTCGCGTCGGCATAAGTATCACCTCGTATATACCTTGTCCATCTCAGTTCCAGGAGAGAATAACAACGCTCCCTGCTCATCCATCTGGATTTAGCTTGAGAATGGACTCATACAAAGTATACCATATCGATAAAAAAATTGATACAGGCTCTACTCCACGCCTTCGCGACTGTTACCGCAAAATGAAAGCATCACGCTACCTGCTCGATGTCGGACTCCTGCATGATACGCGCTATCATGCTTGTCTGGCGCACAATCCCCTGCAAGCGCTCAATGGTAATCGTCTGCCGCCCGTCACTGACCGCGCTCTCCGGGTCGAGATGCGCTTCGAGGATCAGGCCATCGGCTCCGGCAGCAATGGCAGCCCGCGACATCATCGGCACGAGTTCGCGGCGGCCCGTCGCGTGGCTGGGATCGACGATAATCGGCAAGTGCGTCAGTTCATGCAGCAAAGGAACGCAGGTGAGATCCAGAACATTGCGCGTGTGCGTATCGAAACTGCGGATGCCGCGCTCGCATAGGATCACGTCAGGGTTGCCCGCTGCGACAACATATTCAGCCGCGAGCAGCCACTCGTCGATGGTAGCCGCGAAACCGCGCTTGAGCATGACGGGACGCTGCTGGCTATTGCGTCCGACAGCTTGCAGAAGAGGGTAGTTCTGCATGTTGCGGCTACCGATCTGCAAGATGTCGGCATATTGCGCGACCGTTTCCACCATACCCGGCTCCATGACTTCGGTAATCACCGGCAGCCCGGTGGCTACCCTGGCCTCGGCTAGCAACTCCAGCCCTTCCAGACCCAGACCCTGGAACTGGTACGGCGAGGTGCGCGGCTTGAACGCGCCGCCGCGCAGAATATGCGCGCCTGCCGCTTTGACCGCCGCGGCATTCGCCAGGATTTGCTCTCGCCCTTCGACTGAACACGGCCCTGCGATGATGACTGGCGCTCCCCGCTCGCTGCCGATAGTAACGGGATTGCCGCCAGTTTGCTCGCCTACGACAATGCTGCTGCCCTCCGGTTTGAAGGCGCGGCTCACCAGTTGATAGGGCGTTTTGACGGCAAGCAAACACTCCACTGCGCTCTGCTGCTTCAATAGCGCGCTCGCCTGTTCATCGAGCGCGCCGCCCGCCAGCACGATCACATCGCGCCCATCGACGTGGGTTGTCGTGATCGGCTGGCGCGCGTCGATCACGCGGCACAGCAGCGCCATCAACTGCGCGCGTTCATCGCTGTCGGCCAGACTACGAATACTGATGATCATTTCAAAATCCTCTCTACAAAAATCTCTGGACGGACCTGGTTATCAGGCCCGATTCAAACAAAAAAGCAGAGGTTTTTTAGTCCTCTGCTTGCTCCAGCATGTTGGTGAATTTTTTTGCCCAGCCTAAAAGGCCCACCATCATGCTGGAGGGCTAAAATAGTAATACCAGAATCCGTTCTGTGTTATTGTGTCACTATGCGGTTGTTCTGATTGCGTGCTGAGCATAATAATCGCTTGCCTCGTTCCCGCCTGATAGCGGAATGATCTCTAGCGCTTTGTTTATCGCCTACTCTGATTATAGGGGAGCTATGCAAGGGTGTCAAGAGAATGAGACAAAAGGTTCACTAAATGCGATCAAACGAGATGATTTTCCATGTATTTTGCTCCAGTTTCATGCCCAGGTGAGCGGTATAGGTATAGGAACTGCGCGTCACCAGCACCGTCGAAAGGGGCGCGTAGGGCGAAATGGAGAAGCTCAAAATCGCGCCATACTCCGCGGAACGCGCCCGCGCCATCTGGGTAAAGGCGCCCAATGTAATACGCTGACCGTTATTGACAATGGCGCTTGCGTCGAGATACGAAAAGGCCAGGGCGTAGTTTTGCTGCTTTAACGCCTGATAATAGGCCGCGACTGTCCGCTCCAGCGCGCCCGGCGTCGGCGTGGCCGTCGGCGGCGCGAGTGTGGCTGTCGCGGGTACGCTGGTTGGCGTTGGCGTCGGCGCAGGCGCAGGCGCAGGCGTGCAAGCGGCAAGTAACACGACAAAAAGAAGCAGAATAATACCCTCACAAAATCTTTTCATTATCCTCTCCCAGCAAAGGCGGCGCTTTATACAGGCGAGTCGGCGTCTCCGAGAGTCGCATAGGCGAGCCAGAGAGTTTGATCGGCCCGGCGGTGGGATGCTCGCACTCCCAGACAAAGCCACGTTCCTGGATGTGCGGATCGTTGTAAATCTGGCTGACGGTATTGATGGGGCCGCAGGGAATCCCGGCGGCGCGCAGTTGCTCCAACCACTCGTCCGTCTCGCGCCGCGCGAACAGTTCTTGCAAGATCGGGATCAGCGCGGTCCGGTTGCGCACGCGCTGCGGATTCGTCGCGAAACGGAGATCGTTTGCCAGGTCTTCACGTCCCAACAGGGTGCAAAGCGTCTGGTAGAGCCGGTCGTTGCCGCAGGAGACAACGATGTAGCCGTTCTGAGTGCGAAACGCCTGATAGGGGACGATGTTCGGATGACCATTGCCATAGCGCGGAGCTTCCGCGCCAGAAATCAGGTGATTGGCCGAGACGTTGCCAAGCAGCGAGACCGCCGCTTCGAGCAGAGAAATATCGATACGCTGGCCCTTGCCCGTTTGCTGGCGCACGTAAAGCGCGGCCAGAACGGACATACAGGCGAACATGCCGGCGGCATTGTCGGCAATGGGCGTCCCGACGCGCTGCGGCTCGCCATCCACCTCGCCCGTGACGGACATGACGCCCGATTCCGCCTGGGCGACGAAATCATAGCCGGGGCGCATGGCATAGGGACCGCTCTGCCCATAGCCG
>DATLSW010000354.1:0-3575 GCA_035533955.1 Ktedonobacteraceae bacterium
ATATTGTCCCTACTGCGCGGCGGAACGCTGGGGCATCATCGCGGCGCTCAGTCGCTTCGGCACGTTCCATAATCTGAGCCAGATTACCTCTTCATCCACCGATGTGTATCCCAGCACGCAAACGTTCAGCTTCTATAAAAGTACGTATACTAGCCAGTATGTGGACTTCTTGCCCCTCGAGGTGGAGAGCCAGCAGGGTACCGCTTTGCAAGTGCCAACACCCGCTCAGCAGCAAATCATCAACACTTACAATAAGGGCGGCAGCTTCCCGTTCGTTGATGTCGCGAACAAGTATACGGCAACTGGCGCGAGTTATGATCCGCAGCTCCTGCAAGGGCTGGACGCTCCAACCATTGCCGGTTCGCTCTCGAATTCCAGTTCGCCTGTCGCGCAAGCCATCCTCGGCACGGCCAATTATCTGACCGCCGCGATCTGCGAAGCCACGAACCAGCAGCCGACCAGCGTTTGCAGCGCGGCTCCGATTCCCGCCATACAGCAGACGTTGGGCAAGACGGCGAGCAGCAGCAACGGGAGCAGCACCGGCATGATTCCCTCCGCGCCCGTGGCGCTGATCCGCCCGTCCTGGCATCAAGGGTAATTAAGAAAGAAATCAAAAAAGGACATCCACGATGGATGTCCTTTTTTGTAACTTGCTTTTATCGGCGCGCTGGCAGCGGCGACTGCTCTTCCTCCTCCTCGACCTCCTCGTCTTGCCCTGACCGGTAAACTTCGATGAGAGCGATAATGAACGAGGCAAAGATGATGATGTGAACGCCGGTACACCAGAGGCAAATGGTATGAAGCTGCACAATTTCGGCGTAGACGAGATAGAGGACCGTCAGCATACCGAGGATCGTCCACACTAGCGCGGCCATTTTTATCCAACGCGGCGCGCTGCGCAGGCTGGTAATTGCCAGCGCTGCCATCACGACAAACCAGGCCAGCCCCGGTAGGGTGACGGGGATCGTCGTCCCCGGCACAACAGAATAGGCGCTGGAGGTGACGCGCTCGCAATTGATTATGCCCTGCGACGAACACAGCAGCGGCACATGTTCGTAGTGTACGGTAGTCAGATAGATGGCGATGCCCGCGCCGATGATGGAGAGCGCGAGCAGGAGCCATTGTCCCAAAGATCGTTGTATGGTAGACATTTTATCGCGTCGTCCTTTATTTTCAGATGTTTCCGCGCTCCTATCATACCATACATCATAGGTTCCAGAGCAATGCCGGGCTTGCCGGGAGTAAGATCAAGCCATCGCCCTGGAACTTACATGCGCGCGTTATGACTGCGTCCACACCAGGACGTTGCTGAACACCGCGTCGGTCGCTGCGCCAGTATCTTCCGCGATCATGCCGATGTCGCTCTGAGAGAAGCTGGTGTCGGCGATCGTGGTAATGGGCTGCTTATTAATATAGATACTGATGGCGTTATTTACCACTTTCACCGCTAATAAATTCATTTGCCCTGCTTTCGTGTTGATGGCAGAAGATTGTCCCTGGGCTATTGTCGAGGACAGATTGTAATTCTGGAAAACCTGGATCGCGTAGTTGCCGGTTGAGGTGATGGTGAAACATTCAAAGTTGCCTTGATTGGACTGTCCGCGAAATATAATGCCCGCCTGGTCTCCTGCGAGTAGTAAAACATCCGCCCCGTAAGAAAAATTTGTGAAATTGCGCGTCACGCTAAAACAGGGGGAAGTGCCGTCGGCGCGAATAATAGAATGGTAGCTCTGGTTGACGAAGCTACAGCCGCCGAGATTGCCAGGAATGGTGGTTATACTCCATTGATAGCCCTGGCTATTATCTTTCAATGCATCGTTGATTGCAAGCGGACCTATAACGATCTGGTTATCGTAAGCGGTCATTGTGGCCTGCGCGCTGGCGGTAGCAGAAGCATTCACAGCGGCGGTAGCGCTGGCGGCAGCCGCGGATGCTTGCGCCGCAACAGTGGCGCTGGCCGCGGCAGTAGCAGTCAGGCTCGTACTCGACGGGGTCGTCGTGATAGTCGAGCGAGGAGTAGTAGCCTGTCCGACAGATGTTGTAGGGGAATGTTTGGCAATGGCCTGTCCACTGTTTCCACCTGAGCGTTGGTGAAGCGTGTTGCTATTTGAGCTATGCCATTGCGTATAGAAGAGAAATCCGAGGCTGCCGGCAATGATCAATAGAACAAGCAGAAGCGCGATGAATGTTTTTTTGACGAGCATTTGTGGCTGGGATGGAGTGAGAGAAATACTGTTGCCAGCCGGAGATACATAAACAGTGGGCAGGAAAAGGGCGCTGTTAGCAGAAGCGGCAGGTTGTTTTCTCTGCGTGGTTGGGATGGCGTGGTCGTTATGGCAGGCTGCTTGAAAGGCGCGCGCGAACGCGACAACGCTTCTGTAACGCTGGCGAGTGTCTTTTGACAGAGCGCGCATAAGCACCTGATCAAGCTCTTCAGGAATGTCTGGATTCAATTCGCCAGGGAGACGCGGCTGGGTATGCTTGTGTTGGTAGCGCACCTGTAGGTTACTGCCGAGAAAAGGTGGTCGTCCAGCGATCAATTCATAGGCCATGACGGCGAGCGCGTACTGGTCGCTGGCCGCGACGGTCGCGCCTTCCCATTGTTCTGGGGCCATGTAGAGGGGAGTGCCGCGAATAGCCTGGCTCTGATTGGCGGTCGTCAGCAATTTAGCGATGCCGAAGTCCGCCAGTTGCAGCGTTAGCTGGCTCGAACGTTCTGCCGTCCCTTGTATGAGAAAATTAGCGGGTTTTACATCCTGGTGGATAATACCCCGGTGGTGGGCATGGATAAGAGCTTCGGCAGCTTGCATCACAATGCGCCCGACATCCTGGAGGGGCAGAATTCGCGAAGGGGTGCGCTTGCGTAACCAATCGGCCAGTGAGCCTTCGGCACGAAACGGCATTACCATGTACATAATGGTGATATCATCAATAGAAACCTGGCCCGCGTCATAGATAGGGAGGATGTATCTGTGATCAAATTTGGCGATGGCCTGCGCTTCACGTATAAACAGACGAGCAGCTTCTTCTGCTTCCTCGCTGCTGTTATAACTGAAATAGTCAATCTCGATCACTTTGATGGCGACACGGCGGTTCAACTGCTCATCCGCGGCCAGATAAACCTCGCCCATGCCGCCCGTCCTGATCCGTTGTAAAAGCAAGTAATGCTTGATACGGAGTCCTTCTCTTGGCATCATTGTTCCTTGTCAGGCAAGAAATACGCGACTGGACATAAGAGTTGACGGAAGATGATGGAAACCAGGAGATAGTATAACATATATATCTAAAATTCAAAAGATTTCTGTCAATCAATCAAAAATTGTTATATCTTGATTGTGTTCATCAATGCATAAGTCAGGATAGAGTAGAACTATCGAACAGGCCGTAGGGCAACTAGTTCGACGAAGAAACCGCGAACCCATCCTGTGTCGTCACTACATTGTAGGTGACTTTTCGCGTACCCGTTTGTGGAATGGTGAAAGGGAGCGTTTTTGCTGCGACCTGGATAGTGGAACCGCTATCTTTGTTGATTATCGCGGCGCATTTCCCGTTGACATGGAGAAGACAGGAGATTT
>DATLSW010000355.1:0-10694 GCA_035533955.1 Ktedonobacteraceae bacterium
CGCCTACGCCTGGCGGCGTCGCAATGGCTGCGATGGTATCGTTCGTAGTAGTTTCATGATCATCATTGTTTTGCATGGCCCGATTATAGCGAAAATAGCGGCGCAGGGCAAGCTCTTGTGGTCGCGAGAGGTTCGTAAAACAATATATTGACATACATAAGGTATATGTCCGATACTATCAGCAGATTAGAGATATTTTATCAGGAAGAAGAAGGATATGCGGCAGGGTTCTAGAGAGCGGGGAAGACCCTCCACGCGGGCCAGGCGCACGGAGCCAGCCCTTCCAGGAGCGACAGCGCCCACGCTGCCTGGTATGGCGCAATCGCAGGGACTGTACGCGCCGAAACACCCTCCAAAGCAGCAAACCAGGCCGATACGGCGCGCTCTGTGGCTGCTTGCGCTGCTTGGGTTATGCCTGGAAATCCTCTGGATTGCCACCTATCCCCTGCTGGCAGCCGCGACACCCGCCAATGACGCCGCCAAAAAGGCGCTAGTGGACTTTGTTCCCGACTTGTTGCGTCTCTCCTGGGTCAGCGCGTGGCCCTGGCTGGTGCAATGGCTGGCGCGCGCGCCGCTTTTTCAAATTATGGCAACGCCCGCGCGCGGCGGCCCCGCTGGAGGCGCGGGCGCGGCTAACCTGTTGCTCTTGCTGCTGAGTGTGTCCTTCGTCCTCGCGCTGATCGCCGGGCGCATCGGCAGAACGATCATGCGCGAGCGGCTCACGGCCAGCAATATCCGCTCCTTGCTCACGATCATCATACTTTTCACCGTCTTCTTCGGTTTGACGCTGCTCTTCATCCCTGGTGTCATGTCGCAGGATATGTTTCTTTATGGCCTCTATGGGCGGCTCGTCACTGTTTATCACGTTAACCCTTATACGACGGCGCTATCTCTTTACCCGCATGATCTTTTGCAGCAGGGATTATCCAGCAGCATTGCCAATGCGCTGCCGGGGCCGGTATGGATGGATATGTGCATCGTCATTTCGCTGCTCTCCGGCACAAGCGTCGCGCATGTGATCATTGGTTTTCGCGCGCTGGGTCTCGTCTCGCATGTGGCGAATGCCCTGCTGATCTGGCTGATCCTGGCGAAGCAGAAGCCGGAAATGCGCGTCTCGGCGACCATCCTCTATGCCTGGAACCCGCTGGTATTGTTGCTGGCCGTCAGTGGAATGCACCTGGAAATTGTGCTGATCCTCTTTATCTTGCTGGCAATCTTCACGTTCCAGCGCAAATCGTTTACGCTGGGTTGGGTTTTCCTGATCATGGCGGCGTTGATCAATCTGCTGGCGCTGCTGCTGCTGCCCCTCTTCCTGCGTTTGCTCGCGAAAGAGGCGTGGAGCAGGCGGACAGGAACGCGCCTGCTCTGGTGGCTGGGCGTGATCGGCGTGACGGCGCTGGTCGCCATTCTGGCCTATTTGCCCTACTGGCAAGGATGGGGCATCACGGGCATTCTGGCGAACGCGCGGCAGGTGTTTCTCCAGGACAACGCCGTCAACTCGCTCGATGCCGCTTTGCGCGGCCTGCCGGTTCATCTGCCCGGCGCGCTGGCCTGGCTGGCAATGCCGCATCACTGGGCGCTGCTTGCTGCTATTGTGATAGGCTGTTTGCTGCTGCTCGGCGTGTGGCTGACGGATACGATCCACCTGGCAATCGTTTTTAGTGGCTGGATATGGTTGATGTTATTCGTACTGCTGCCAACGTACTGGCCCTGGTACGCGCTGTTGCCTCTGACGCTAGCGCTCTGCTCGACCAGTCGGCGCACACTGCTGCTGGCGCTGCTGCTTACTCTGGGCGCGCTGCTGAGCCTGTATGCCTTGCTCTGGCAGCCCGCGTGGCCGGGCCTGGCGCTGCTCAGCGTTGGCTTGCCGGCGCTGATCTGGGGCTGGACGCTCTTTTTCACCGCGACCTGGGAGATGCTGCACGCCGCGAGCGAACCGGAGCCGTCCAGAGCCGCGAACTCGCGGCCCGCGCGGCGCGGCCTCTCGCGGCCCGCGCGTGGCGGCAGATGACCCCTTCCCAAATCTGTCCAGGTATGCTATAATGCGTTTCGGCTCTGAAGAACGGCTTCTCTGCGCCCTCCGAGGAGATAACACATAACCCTCACCCTGGCTACTTATGCATGGGTGATCTCATGAAAGACAGAAAGAAGCATTATGAAGCAGAAATTAAAAACGCACAAGGCTACCGCTAAACGCGTGAAAATCACCGGCAGCGGCAAAGCCCTGCGCCGCAAAGTGGGGCTTAACCACTTGCGCCGCAACAAATCACCTGAGGCAGTTCGTTCAATGGACAAGTACTTTCCTCTGGCAAAGGCCGATGCGCGCCGCCTGAAACGCTTGCTCCCCTATTCCTTCTAAGCGTACTAAACGTGACGATCAAGAAAAAGAAAGGATACACGAAATATGCCCAGGGTTAAACGGGGAGTTGCCTCCCACCAGAAACATAAACGGCTTTTACAGCAGGTAGAAGGCCAGCGCGGCACTCGCCGCCGCCTGGTCAAGAAGGCGCGCGAGTCCGTTATGCACTCGTTGACGTACGCGTATCGCGACCGCCGCAATCGCAGGCGCGACATGCGCAGCCTGTGGATTACGCGCATCAACGCCGCCGCGCGGATGCACGGCGTGAGCTACAGCAAGCTGATGCACGCCATTCATATCTCCAATATTGACGTCGATCGCAAGATTCTGGCCGAGATGGCGGTCAACGATGAAGACGCTTTCAGCGCGCTGGTGCAAAAGGCGCTGGAGTCCCTGTAGGGGTGGGTCAGTCATGTGGCGGCGCAATGCATTGTGCCGCCATATCAGATCGATCCGTATCTCCGGCTTCCCTGGTGAAATTTCACCATAGCGCCATCCAGAGGATATGAAATGGCGATGCTGACAAGCCCGCATAACCCGCGCGTGCGCCAGCTTCTCGACTTGCAAACCACGAAAGGCCGCAAAAAAAGCGGCCTTTTCTTGATGGAAGGGCCGCACTTGCTGGCGGCGCTGCTTGATGCCAACCTCACGCCCGATGAAGTCTACTACGAACCTGCCCTCTTGCGGCGCACACCCAAAGGTCAGGCGTTGCTGGCGCGTCTCAAGCGCGCGCCTGACTTTTTGCCCGATCAACTGATCGAGGTCAGCGAGCGCGTCATTGCAGCATTGGGAGACGTCGAGACGTCACAGGGCGTCATCTGCGTGCTAGCGCTCGCGAGCTTTAGCCCGGAACGAACTCGCGCCCGGCGCGCAGAGGCGCGGCGTCCCGCGCTGCTGATCCTGGATCGGCTGGCCGATCCGGGCAACGTCGGGACGATCTTGCGCACGGCCCTGGCCGCCGACGCGGCAGCCGTGTTGTTGACGACGGAAAGCGCCGATTGTTTCAGCCCCAAGGTAGTACGCGCGGCGGCGGGCGCGCATGTCGCTTTACCCATCGAGGGGAACCTGTCATGGTCGGAGATCGCGGAGCAAGCGCGGCACCATTGCGGCGAGCAGGCGCGCGTGCTGCTGGCCGAGGGAAATAGTTCCAGTCTTTACTACGAGCAGGACTTCCGCGCGCCCTTCGCGCTGATCATCGGCAGCGAGGCGCATGGGCCATCACGCGAGGCGCGAGAACTGGCAACGCAAACGGTGAGTATTCCCCTGGCTAACGGGGTAGAGTCGTTGAACGCGGCTATGGCGGCGGGGATCATTCTCTACGAGGCAGTACGGCAAAATCACCAAACCCCGTAGGGGCGCGGGCTTGCCCCGCCCAATTCCCAAACGTTGTTGTTCACCACCAGGGCGGGGCAAGCCCGCGCCCAATTACCAAACGTTGTTGTTCACTACCAGGGCGGGGCAAGCCCGCGCCCCTACGAGGTTTCCCTTCTCCGAAGGATGGAGCATTACTCGCGCCTATGAGAGCTTCTTAATATTTACCACCGGCTGTTGAGTTCCCGGTGAGTAGCGGTTTGTTGGGTCAGGGTGTGTCTTGCGCCGCAGCTTTCGCAGGCGTCGGGCGCGGAACCTGTATGCACCATGCCGCATACCTCGCATACCCAACGCTGCGCGAGCGCCGGTTGAGAAAGCAAGCGCATGGCTTCGGCCACAGCAGCTTCACGATTTGATGATGCATATGTTGAGTGAGATTTTCGCGCGATCATTATTTTTCTCCTGGTGGATGTCTTGCTTCCCGAAGAACGTCCTTAGCCAGCGCACCGTTGCGTTGGGTTACGGGATGCCAGAGCATCGCATCCTCTTTAAGCAAAGTTTACCAGGATGGACGGGGGAAAGTCTATGCTTTGTGATATGGGTTCTGAATGCTATCTATAACCATTCGGTTATAGATAGCATTTTACCATGACGCCGTCCGATTATTGGCGGGCTGCTCAGGCCTGCCGCCGTTATCGGACTGATTGGGCGTAGCAGGATAGAGGGAGAAGGGATCGGCCTGGCGCGGGTCGGCGGAACGACCAGGGGGCAGCGCCGTGGGCGTACTCAACGGCAAGGCGGTTGCCGTCACCGTGCGAAAGACGCCGCTCACCGATAAATGATCGGGATAGCGTTCTTCTGGCGTCATGCTGAAAGTGCTGAAGGAGCCAGAGTAATCCTGATCTTCGCGCAGGCGGAAGGCTTCGACCGAGGAGCGTAGTTGTTCGACCAGGCGTGCCAGGCGCGCCATCGTCTGCGCCGTGTCGCGGGTGTTCAAGGAGCTTTGTTGTGTGGATTGTGAGATGCCTTGCATGATCTGTACGACCGCACTGGAGGACTCCAACTGGCGCTTTGCCACCTGGTTGATGTTTTCAATTTCAATGGCCTGCTGCTCGACGTCGGAGAAGATCGATTCCAGCGCGCCGCCTGCTTCTTCGGTCAGTTTGGTGCCGATGGCAGTTTCGCGTTCGGTGTCCTGCATAGAAAGAGCCACCGCGCCGATCTCGTCGCGAACGCTGCGCACAATGCGAGCGATGCTGCTGGCCTGTTCTTT
Source organism: Ktedonobacteraceae bacterium (assembly GCA_035533955.1). GTDB lineage: Bacteria > Chloroflexota > Ktedonobacteria > Ktedonobacterales > Ktedonobacteraceae > CADDZH01. The sequence goes on from DATLSW010000355.1 coordinate 4,944, forward strand.
CGAGCGTTCTGCCAGGCGGCGGATATCGGCGGCTACCGCGCCGAAGCCTTTGCCGTTCTCACCGGCCATCGCGGACTGGATGGCGGCGTCGAGCGCGAGGCGGTTCGTTTGGTGAGCGATATTGGAGATCACTTCAACGATATTATTGATTTCGCGCGAGCGTTCGCCGAGGGTCTGGACTTTGCCGGAGGTCGTCTGCACATTTGTATTGATGCGGTTCATCCCCTCGACGGCTTGCTGCACGGAAGCGCGTCCGCCCTGGGCGGTACGGCGCGTCTGGTGTGCCACGTTGAAAAGACCCTGGGCGCGCTCGGCCACGCTGCGGCTCGAATCCGCCATATGCTCGACCTCGACGGCGGCGTTCTCGATCTGGTTGAGCTGGATATCGCCAGTGTCTACCAGTTGGGTCAGGCGATCGACTACCGCCGACGTCAGGTCGTCAACTTCTTGCGCCACCATCTTGACGCGCACGATCAGGCTGCTTAGCTCCTCAACCATGTAGTTGAAGGAGTCGGCAAGGACGCCCAGGGCATCGGCTGTTACCTCGGCCTGCACGCGCAAGTCGCCTTCGCCGACGCCGCTGACCTCACTCACCAGTTTCTCCACCTGGCCTTGCAAGGCGTCGCGCTGGCCCTGCGCTTCCTGCGCGAGGCGGACGATGTTGTCGAGCATTTTGTTCATCGAAGAAGCCACGATGTTGATTTCGTCGTATCCTTGCGTCGGGGCGCGGGCGCTGGTCTCGCCTTTGGAGACGCGCCGCGTCAGCGCCGCCAGTTGGACAAGCGGGCGCGAAATAGTCAGGTTGATGATGTATCCAACTGTGGCAACTACAAGGACGCTGAACAGGATAGCAACGACTGTCACCAGGGTGATCTGGCTGGTTTGCCCACCGCTGACGGTCGCTATCTCCTTGCCTATCAGTTCCGTCAGACTCACAATTTTCTGCCAGCTTGCGGCCAGCGGCTGGTAGAGGTTCTGCGCGTTGAGCAGGTCTCGATGGGTCTTGCTGTATGACAGGTTGGCTTTGAGATCAAGGACAGTCTGATTTTGTGCCTGTAGATAACTTGTCCATTCTGGTTCGACAGCAGCCAACAACTGTTGCTGCTGCGTCGCGCTGGCGTCGGAGGAATCGTTGCCCAGTAGAGTGTTGTGAATGCCGACCATCTGTGGAGAAGCGGCGATGGTAAAGTTTTGCTTATACTGCTGGAGCCCTTGCCCAAAATTTGCTTGCAAATTGGTGATGCCGTTGGACAGGTTTACCGCCGTATTCGACATATCCCCCGCTGATCCGTGGGCGGCGTAGATCGTGCTAAAATAGGAGGTCAGATCGGCGTTCATCAACTGGAGGTTAGTTGACTGCGCGGTCGCGGTCTGGATAGCCTGATAGCTGGTCTGCATATCATGCCCGCGCGCGGTCAACGTATTAAGGTAAACGATGCCAAGCAAAAAAATGATGGCGGCTGGGATGAAAGTCGCGGCGCCGAACGCGAAGAAGAGACGGCGCGCGATTGGTGTATTCGTCAACCATTTCAACATACTGATCGCAACCCTTCTAAGAAGAAACACACCTTTTGTATGGTGGCACGCAATACTATTCGCCTATGCCTACAAAGCAAGCAAGTACATCGATCTTTCCTATGGTAGTGTACCCTACTTTGAAGCAAAATGATACGTTTCGCATGGGAAAGTCACCTCTTTTTCCTATATGCCCGCAGTAATCTCAGTCATCCTTCTCAGCGAGCGCCTTCGGCAGGGCTATTTAAAAGTCGCGCCTACGGCGCTTCAAAGGAGTTCAGGTGGTTGTTTCGCGGGCTTCGCTCGCGAAACAACCACCTGAACTCCACAATAGGAAGCCTGCCGAAGGCGCGATCAATCTGGCCCGTACAGCAGGATATGGTATAACATAGCGATAGAGTGTCATCATCATAAAGAGGTTATTATGGATAGATATGCGGTGGCCGCGTGGCCGTTTCAAAAAGTCCTGATCGCGAATCGCGGCGAGATCGCCGTCCGCGTCATTCGCGCCTGCCGCGACCTGGGATTGACCAGCGTGGCCGTCTATAGCGACGCGGATCGGAACGCGCTGCATGTGCGCATGGCGGATGAAGCCTATCATATCGGCCCGGCGCAGGCGGCGAAGAGTTATTTGCACATCCCGACCATTATTGAGACGGCGCGGCGCGCCGGGGCGCAGGCCATTCATCCCGGCTATGGTTTCCTGTCCGAGAATGCCGACTTTGTCGATGCCTGCGCCGCCGCCGGGCTGATCTTCGTCGGGCCGTCGGCGGCGTCGCAGCGGGCGATGGGCGAGAAGACGGCGGCGCGGCGCACCGCGCAGGCCGCCGGAGTACCTATTGTGCCGGGAGCGATGAATGAGGTTGAAGACGATGCCGAAGCGCAGAGCCTTGCCGAACGCATCGGCTATCCACTGCTGCTCAAGGCGGCGGCTGGCGGCGGCGGCAAGGGTATTCGTTTCGTGCGCGAGCCTGACGCCCTGCTCTCATCGCTGCGTACCGCGCGCAGCGAGGCCCGCAGCGCGTTTGGAGATGGGCGCGTCTACCTGGAAAAGGCCGTCACGCCCGCTCGTCATCTCGAAGTGCAATTCATCGCCGATACGCACGGCAATGTCGTGCATCTCGGCGAGCGCGAATGCAGCATCCAGCGCCGCCACCAGAAGCTGATCGAGGAGTCGCCCTCGCCCGTCCTCGACGCGGACGTGCGCGAGCAAATGACCGCCGCGGTGGTGCGGCTCGTGCGCTCCATCGGCTACGTTAACGCGGGAACGGCGGAGTTCTTACTGGGGCCGGATCGCCAGTTCTATTTTCTGGAAGTCAACGCGCGTATTCAAGTCGAGCATCCCGTCACCGAGTGGGTGACGGGCGTCGATCTCGTGCAGGAGCAATTTCGCGTTGCCGCCGGTCTGGCGCTCTCGTTCAGGCAAGAGGATATCGAGTTTCACGGCGCGGCCATCGAATGTCGCATCTCGGCGGAAGACCCGGAGAATCGCTTCCTGCCCGCGACGGGAACGGTGCTGGCGCTGCAAGAGCCGTCGGGGCTGGGCGTGCGCGTCGATAGCGGCCTCTATGCCGGTTTGCAGGTTCCGCTCTTCTACGATCCGCTGCTCTCGAAGCTGATCGTATGGGGGCGCGATCGCGATCAGGCCATTGCGCGCTTGCGCCGCGCGCTTGCCGAATATCAGGTGGTGGGCGTGCGCACGACGCTGCCCTTCGCGCGCTGGTTGATGGATCAGCCGCGCTTCATCGCCGGTGACTTCTCGACTGATTTCATCGCCGAGGAATGGGAGCCGCGCCGCGCGGGGGAGCAACCGGAAGAAGCGCCGTCTCCGGCGTTGCCAGCCGAGCAGGTCGCCGCCATCGCCGCCAGCTTGCTGACCGACGAAGCCAGCGAGGCCGAGCGTCTGCGCCGCCGCGCGCTGGACACGAACGGTGATGGTACAGGTAGTCGCTGGCGCGAGGCGGCACGACGGGAAGCGGTGCGCTAATTATTTTTCTTCAACGGGCGGCGGCAACTCAAATGGGGGCGGGGTCAGGCCGCGCCGTTTGGCGGCCTCGGCTTTGAGGCGCTCGACCGCCTCGTGGGGAACGAATCGACCGCCCAGGGGCGTCGGGTGAAGGCCGGGGCCGTGGAAATCGGTGCCGCCGGTGGGGATCAGGTGGTACTGTTTCGCCAGGGCCAACAGCGCCTGCTCGTCCGCGGCGCGATAGGGGCCGTAGTAGGTTTCCAGGCCGACCATACCGGCGGCGCAGAGGCTGGGCAGCGAGTTTCGCAGTTCGGCGAGGCCCGGCAGGTCGATGGGATGCGCCAGCACGGGCAGGCCGTTGGCGCTGGCGATGAGGCGCACGGCGTCCTCCGGCGTCATGCGATAGCGCGGCACGTAGGCAAAGCGGCCCGCGCCGATATACTTGTCGAACGCCTCGCCGATGGTCTGTATGTAACCCGCTTCCAGCAAGGCTTTGGCGACGTGCGGGCGGCCTACCGCGCCCTGGGCCAGTTCGCGCACACGCTCCCAGGCAACGTTGACGCCATGCTCATTCAACAATTCGACCATGCGCTGCCCGCGCCGCTCGCGCGCGTCACGCAGCACTTTGATCTTCTCCTGGAACGCCGGTCGCTGGTATTCCAGGAAGTAGCCGAGGACGTGAACTTCGCCGCCGCTGACATCGGTGTTGATTTCGATGCCGGGGATGAAGTCGATATCCAGTTGCGCGGCGGCCTGCGCGGCCTCGTCGAGGCCATCGGTGGTGTCGTGATCGGTCAGCGCGAGAACGCGCAGGCCGAGCGCTTTGGCGCGGCGCAGCAACTCGCTAGGCGCGTAGATGCCGTCCGACGCGGTTGAATGCGTATGTAAGTCGATATAATGATCGGGCATATGTCTCCTCAAATTGTATGCTATGAAAAACACCCTCTCGCCTGTCATTCTGAGCGCAGCGAAGAATCTCAAGTGAGCCAGGGTGATCACTTGCTGGCCGCGGATTCTTCGCTGCGCTCAGAATGACATAGCAAAACCTCTGTTTCATGACTTGTTGTTATCGCGCGTAATCGATGGAGCGCGTCTCGCGCACGACGCAGACCTTGATCTGGCCGGGATAATCGAGGCTTTCCTCGATCTTGTGCGCGATCTCGGCGGCGAGACGATTGGCGGCGAACTCGTCCACCTCTTCGGGCTTGACGATGATACGCACCTCGCGGCCCGCCTGGATGGCGAACGATTTCTCCACGCCGGTAAACGAGTTCGCGATGCTCTCCAATGCTTCCAGGCGTTTAATGTACAGATCGATGGTCTCGCGGCGCGCGCCGGGACGAGCGGCTGAGACGGCATCCGCCGCCTGCACGATGGCCGCTTCGAGCGTCTGCGGCTCAGCATCCGTGGCGTGGTGGGCGACCATTGCGTGGATGATCTTCGGCCCCTTGCCGAAGCGGCGGGCGATTTCGCCGCCGACGATGGCGTGCGGCCCCTCGACTTCCTGGTCAATGGCCTTGCCGATATCATGTAATAACGCGGCGGTCTTACAGATATTAACATCGGCTCCCAGTTCGTAGGCCATAGTGGCAGCCAGGATCGACACTTCAACCGAGTGCGCCAGCACATTCTGCCCGTAGCTGGTGCGGAAATGCAAGCGGCCCAGAATCTTGAGCAGTTCAGGCTGCAAGCCATGCACGCCGGCTTCGAGCGCTGCACGCTCGCCTTCTTCGCGCACGATGATATCGACTTCCTGGCGCGCCTTGGCAACGATGTCTTCGATGCGTGCCGGATGAATGCGTCCATCCAGGATCAGGCGCGTCAGCGCCAGGCGCGCGACCTCGCGGCGCACCGGATCGAAGCCGGAGAGGATGACGGCTTCAGGCGTATCATCGATGATCAGGTCAACGCCGGTCGCTGCTTCGAGGGCGCGAATGTTGCGACCTTCGCGTCCGATGATGCGTCCTTTCATCTCCTCGTTGGGCAGAGGCACCACGGAGACAACTGCCTCGGCCACCTGATCGGAGGCGCAGCGCTGGATGGCGAGCGTAATAATCTCGCGGGCGCGTGTTTCGGCCTCCTCGCGCGCCTGCTCCTCGATCATGCGCGCGCGCCGTGCCGCCTCGTCGCGCACTTTGTACTCGATGCGACTGAGCAGCAGTTCTTCGGCCTGGGGCTGCGTGAGTTGAGCGACGCGCTCGATCTCGCGCTGCACCTGCTGTTTCAGCGCCTCAAGCTCCGCGTGAGCCTGCTCGAGGTTGCGCTCCCGC
>DATLSW010000356.1:0-4659 GCA_035533955.1 Ktedonobacteraceae bacterium
TACCGTTGCCGGTCGTTGTGCCGCTACTGCCACAGGCCGCCAGGATCAGCGGGACGAGCATCAGCAGGCCCAGAAAAGGCAAGCGGAACGAACGTAGAAATAGCTTCATGATTTCCTCCTCTTTACGTGTACAAACACTACGATGATAAACACCACGACCAGTGGGTTTTATGCCATCGCCGCCTCGGTGGTTGCCAACTCGCGCACGCGCAACCCTGCTGGAGTCAGAGCGCGCTCAAGCTGACTGAGTCCTACTTCAGCGAGCAGCGCCAGGATCGCAACGGGCAGCGAGCCGACCAGCAATTGTGTGGTATCGAATTCGCGCAGCCCCAGGTAAATATACTCTCCATAGCCGCCCGCGCCAATGATAGCAGCCAGTGTAGCCGTCGCAATGATCTGCACTGTCGAGGTACGCACACCGGCAGCGATGATCGGCAGAATGAGCGGCGTTTGAATGCGCGTTGCTATTTGCCAGCGCGTCAGGCCCATGCCGCGTGCTGCGTCAATGATGGCAGGGTCGATGCCGCGAATGCCGGTGTAGGTATTCAGCAAGATGGGCGGAATGCCCAGCACAACCAACGCCACCAGCGATGGCGTGAAGCCAAGTCCCAGGTACGGGTAAGCCAGGGCCAGAAAGGCCAGTACGGGTACAGCCCGCATCAACCCGCTGATGTTGACTGCTACAAAGGAAAGCACAGGGCTGCGGCTAACAGCCGCGCCGATAGGAACGCTGATTACGATGGCAAGTACGATAGCGATCGCGCAAAGTTTGATATAATCGAGACTATGTCCGGCAAAATCGTTTGATGGATCAGCAATAAATTGGAAGATATTTTCGCTTTGCAGTGGCATAGCGGTGGTTCCATCCTTTCCCTGCTTCAGGCTGTAGCGGACGCTATGGTGCGACCGCGATTGAGCGCGACTTGTAGAGAGAGTAAGAGCAAATCGGCAAAGATAGCGAGAAGACTGATCAAGACCGCGCCAGCGATCAGTTGATCGTTGTTCGCGTTCTCGAAGCCCAGAAAGATCAGATCACCCAGGCTATCGACGCCGACCAGCGTGGAGATCGCCGCGATGCCAATAGTGGTCACGGTGGCAACACGAATACCCGCTACAATGATGGGCATGGCAAGCGGCAGCGTCACACGCCATAAAATCTGCCAGCGCGTCAACCCCATCGCTCGCCCCACTTCTATCAGCAGCGGATCAACGCTGTTGATGCCAGTTGCAGTGTTGCGGATCAGCACCAACTGGTTATAAACGACCAACGGAATAATGATGGTCGGCGGGTTGAGTTCCAGAAATGCCACCGGAATCGACACCAGAAAGGCCAGGAACGCCATCGAGGGAATAGTGTACGCCAACCCTGTAATCGTAATCACGGGAAAATAAATCCGGCGATAACGCGCCACGAGAATCCCTAACGGAATAGCAATCACCAGCGAGAACGCCATCGCAATACCCACAATGATCAGGTGCTGGACAAGCAAATTGGGAATACTGCTCGGATCGGTGAGATCGTAGTTCGCTGGATTAAACAAGAACGACATCGTGTCACCCTTCTACTTGCATCATAGCGCGACTCTTCTCTGTACTTTGCGCCCGCGTCACCTCGCGGTTGATACTGGCGAGCGTGATGTAGCCTTCCAACTCCTGTGTTTCATCGTTGTACACAGCAAGCACAGGCGAATTGGTTTGAATCAAGGTGAGCATGGCATGGAGCAATGTCTCCGAAGCCGGGATACGCGGTAAATTTGCTCCGTGATCGCCATCGATATGAGATCCGCTATCCAGGGCTGTTGCGGCAGGCAAATATTGCAACTGGCGCAGGATATTGTCTGCTCCTACCAGTTTTGCCACAAAGTCGTTGGCGGGATAGGCCAGCAGTTCGATGGGGCTGCCAAGCTGCATCAACCTGCCTTCGGACAGAATGGCGATCTGGCTGCCAAGCTTAAAGGCTTCTTCGACATCATGAGTGACAAAAAGGATCGTTTTGTGCATCGTGCGGGCGATACGCCGTAACTCGTTCTGCAAACGCTCGCGCGTGATGGCGTCGAGCGCACCGAACGGCTCGTCCATCAACAAGATGTCGGGATCGGCAGCCAGGGCACGCGCCAGGCCAACGCGTTGTTGCTGTCCGCCCGATAACTGGCGCGGAAAACGCTTACGATAGATCGCTGGTTCCAACTCGACAAGATTCAGAAGTTCATCGACGCGCTCGCTCATGCGCTGCTTTGACCAGCCCGCGATCTCGGCGGTGATGCGAATGTTTTCCGCGATATTCATATGTGGAAAGAGACCAACTTGCTGGATCACGTAGCCAATGCGGCGGCGCAGCGCAATCACATTCTCTTGCAAGATATTCTCTCCATCGAGCAAAATACGACCAGAGGTCGGTTCGATCAAGCGGTTGACCATGCGCAGCAGAGTTGTTTTGCCGGAGCCTGAAGTTCCCAACAACATGCAGATCGTGCTGCCTTCCGAACTGGCTTTGACCTCAAAGGACACGGCATCCACAGCAGGTTTGCCCGCGCCTGGATAGAGTTTCGTCACTTCTTCGAAAGTGATCCGTGCCATGCTGCCCTCGCTTCCTATGGCATGTGCTGCATAGTATGTCATAACGTTATCATTGCTATAACTTCGCGTCATTGCCATTATATCGCAATGTTATCAACATTATAAAAGACAACTGACAGAATTGCAAAGTATCCGCCAATTTCATCAGGCCATATAAAAGTCGCGCCTACGGCGCTTAACAGGAGTTTACTGTGGTTTATTCGCGGGCTGCGCCCGCGAATAAACCACAGTAAACTCCACAAAAGACCCGCAAGCGGGCCGGCATGAGAGAAAAGACCCCAAAGCTCAGATACCTTACCGTTTATCTCTGTATATCAGCGCGTGTTTTTGTAATGCGTCACATTGATTGGAGTGCTATATGCAGCGTAAACTTCTGTTCCAGTTCGGCGTCATACTCGCCGCCGCCGTTGTCGGCGTGAGCATTTTCAGCGTCGTCGTCATGGCTCGAGCCAGCGCCGCCCAGAACGAGCGCGTCGCCTTGAGCGGGCAGACCTCTCCCCTGGTCAGCCAGGCACAGTTGCTCGGTACAGCCGACGCGCAGCAGCAATTGCAGCTTTCGATAGGCTTGCAACTGCGCAATCAGCAGGACTTGCAAGCCTTGCTGAGCGATCTCTACAATCCTCATTCCTCTCTGTATCATCATTTTCTGTCGCCGCAGCAATTCGCCAGCGAATTCGCGCCGACGATTGATCAGCGGCAGCAAGTTGCCCGCTATTTGCGCAGTCAGGGACTGACCGTCATCAGCATCGCGCCCAATGGGCTGCTGATCGACGCCACCGCGACCGTCGCGCAGACTGAGGCCGCGTTCCAGGTTGCCATCAACAATTACAAGGCAGGCTCGCACACCTTCTTTGCCAACGCGAGCGCGCCGACCATTCCCGCGTCGCTCTCGTCATTGATCACGTCAATTGGCGGACTGGACAACGCGGTGAAATGGAAGCCGTTGTCGCAGGGCAAAACGACAACGCCAGTGACTACCAGCCAGCACAGCAACCGCGCGCGGCGCGCGGCCCAGCAAACTGGCTATGGCCCAAGCGATCTGACGGGGGCCTACGATGAAACACCGCTGCAAAGCGCGGGCATCAACGGCAGTAATCAGACTGTCGCCATCTTCGAGCTAGATGGCTACCAGAGCAACGATATCACACAGTATCTGCAAAATTATGGGCTGGGCAACATTAGCCTCAGCAACGTACTGGTGGATGGCTCCAATGGATCGGCAGGCGCAGGCGCGATAGAAGTCGAACTCGACATCGAAGTAGTAGCAGCAATGGCTCCCAAAGCATCTCAACTCATTTATGAAGGACCAAACAGCACGCAAGGCGTGAATGACACGTATAACAAGATCGTTACCGACGATAAAGCCCAGGTGATGACGTCCAGTTGGGGCGAGTGCGAAGCGCAGTCCGGCGCGTCCGAACTGCAAACGTTAGATGGTATCTTCCAGCAGGGAGCGGCAGAGGGTATCAGCATGTTTGCCGCCGCTGGAGACTCTGGAGCATATGACTGCGGCGACACGAATCTCGCGGTCGATTCACCTGCCGGTGATCCGTATATCACAGGCGTGGGTGGCACGAACCTGCAAGAGAGTAACGGTACGTATGGCAGTGAAAGCGTGTGGAGCAACCCATCTGATACACAACAAAGCCCGGAGGGCGCGGGCGGCGGCGGCGGCCTGAGCAACACCTTCAAGCAGCCATCATGGCAAACTGGCCCTGGAGTGCAGAACCAATATAGTAATGGCAACCGCGAAGTACCGGACGTCTCGGCGGATGCTGACCCGAACACGGGCTACGCGGTCTATTGTACCGTCAGCGCGGCGGGATGCAGTTCGAGCGGCTGGATTGAAGTCGGCGGCACCAGCGCGGCATCCCCACTCTGGGCAGGCAGCACAGCGGTAGTTAACCAGTACCTGCAACAGCAAGGCAAATCGCGCGTCGGATTCTACAATCCCACGCTGTACCAGTTGGCTGCCACAACGCAGCAGCACGCACCATTCCATGATATTACGAGCGGCAACAACCTGTATTATCCGGCAACCACGGGCTATGACGAGGCGAGCGGACTCGGCTCACCGGACAT
>DATLSW010000357.1:0-6290 GCA_035533955.1 Ktedonobacteraceae bacterium
ACAAACAATGTTTTGTACAAAAGTAATACATATTGTCTTTTTGTGTTCATACATGTTATACTCATTGCATCACGATGATCGTTTCACAATTTCGTGGACGGGGGTATGTTTTATGGCAGCAGATAATCTATCGTATTTAAATGAATGTGGATTGCCGCTCAATGCAGTTGATTGGTTAGCAACCCATCATCAGAGCAAAATCGTTGAGCGCCGCCAGATGGTACAGAATCTCAATTTGCGGCGCGGCAGCATGCTGATCGATGCCGGCTGCGGCCCTGGCATGTGGACGCCGCTTCTGGCAGAAGCTATCGGGCCGGAGGGACGGATCATCGGCGTCGATATTTCGATAGAGGCGCTGATCACAGCGCGCCAGCGCAGCCGCGCTGCCCGGTACTACCACCTTGTGGAATATAAGCAGGCCGCTCTGGAACAATTGCCGGTCGCGCCGGGAACAGCCGACGCTATCTTCAGCGCGAATGTCAGCCAATACCTTCCCCAACCAATCGAGACATTTGCCGCGATGGGCCGTTACCTGACCGACGGGGGACGTCTGATTATTAAGGATATCGATTTCGGCACGATGCGCTTTCATAACATTGATGCCGCTCTGCAAGCGCGTATCCTCCAGGCGCGCGAATGCTGGGAGCTGGCGCGCGTCGCCGAGGGCTTCGCTTTCGAAGACAGTTGGGTCGGCTCTAAACTGGCTGGCTACCTGCGCGCGGCTGGATACGAGCAGGTGCAAGAGCGCAGTTATCGTATTGCGCGCCATTATCCCTTGCCCGCGGATTTCCGCCAGTACTTGCAAGGTATCGCTGAATGGTTCGTCTCCGAGAAAGCCCCCTATCTGGCCCCTGGCGATATCACACGCTGGTTACACTGCTTTCTTGACGAAAGACACAACGTGCTTGACCAGGAAAACTTTGCCAGCGAAGAAACCGAATTCGTGGTCTCCGGCGTCTGGCCTGGCCGCTCTCACTCCAACATTCGCTATTTCGACATGCAACTCAGGCTCCCAGCCGAAACATTACCGTAAAATGAAACAGTAAAATCGGCCTGATTGCACATCAGGCCGATTTTACTGTTTCATTTTACAAGCTGTTCAGTTGCTCGGCGACCATCGCAGTAGCAATGTCCCCTACCAGCGTTTGTAGTTCGCTGTGTAGTTGTCCCATATGCTCCATCCTGGCCGTGATGAATTCGTGCTGCGACACGCCCATTGCCAGTCCGTTCAACCCCCGCTCAGCCGCTTCGTACTCTGTTGTAATCTGCGCCAACAATCTTGCTACTTCACTGCGCTGCTCATCAGCCCCTAGCATGGTTCCCCTCTCCTTTTCACTGTAGATACTATCGGATCATACCGCGGGCAGGGACAGTGGTCTGTCCCTACGGATCATGAAAGGTCGCTTCCGTATCTGTTGAGCATTCATCCTTGTGCTAACAATGTATGCTACATGTTACACACAATTTCAAACACGCCCATACATAGTATGCACTATTCCATATCTTCTTGTCTAGTGGTTTAGTACCCATTTTTCCGTGTTTCTGGCCTTTTTTGCAAATATTAACAAGTTTTATACATGTCTATACATTTACGTTACACAATGTTCTCACGCAACTTCGCCACTACCTTTACCATAATAGACGCAATATCTCTTCCAGCATAAAAAGGCGTCAGCGCCCCGCGTATGGCTTTCAGCTATACGCGGGGCGCTGACGCCACGGGTTCCTAAAAATTGTGTTCTACGCCGATGACTTTCAATTTTTTGCGCAGCGAATTCATGCCGAAATTGATGATGTCATCCGGGTCTTCGCCAAAAACGTTCAGCAATACCTGTCGAGTCGCCTCCGGCTGCTGCATCGTATTCTGTACATCTGGCAGCCAGCGCGCGATTGTCTCGCGAATGACGTCCGCGTAGTGACGATCCTGCTGCACCATGTCGCGCAAGAAGCGCACGCCGAAGAGAACGTGGCGCGACTCGTCGCGGGCGATGGCGGTAAATCCCTGCTGGAAGCCGGGATACCAGCCGAGGCGCTTGTTGCGATTGAGCATGTTACGCTGACCGGCCAGAGCCAGCGTCCCCTCGGTAATGATGTGATACAGCGTGATTCCCTCGACCAGATAATCCAGATTCTTCGTATCGCTGGCAATTCTCTGCCCCATCTCAACCAGCCCTTCGAGCAAGATTTTGCGCGGTCCCGGCTGCAAGAGCGGCCTGATCTGCGTCAGCGTCGCTTCGACATCCGGCCCGCTGATTTGCAGAGCCTCACGGAAAAATTTGTCGAAGAAGATGGCATGGCGTACCTCATCGACCAACTGTGTCGAGAGAAAGAAACGCTGCTCCTCCGTCGGCACAGCGAGCATATAAGGAATGAGCGTATTGGTCACGCTCACCTCGCCTTGAAAGAAGATCACGAAGCCCGCGATAAAAATCGGGCGATTCTCCTCCGGCACACCGGCCCATTGTTCGCGGTCGGCGCTGAAATCGAGGTCTTGCGTACTCCACTGCTGCTTCTCCCAGCGATGGTACAGGTCGCGATAGGATGGCAGGTTGACCAGTTTGTCGTCGATTTCGCCGACGAGGATACTGTCCGGGGTGATCTCTCCCAGTTCGCGCAACGATGCTCTGGCGATGTCAATACTCATAAACTGTGCGATCCTTTCTAAAATCAATGCTTGGGGGATGTTGCGCGTACCGTGAAACATCCCCCAATGCTAATTCCGCAGAGGTTTGCCGGTCGTCAGGAATGCCTGGATACGCTCCTGCGTCTTCTCCGTACCCGCGAGGCTGAGGAAGGCTTCACGTTCAAGGTCGAGAACGCGCTGCTCCGTTACCGGCGTCAGGGGTGAAGCGTCGCCGCCCGTCAATACCTGCGCGAGATGATGCGCGACGACGGCGTCATGCTCGCTGATCTTGTTGAGAAGCAGGAGATTGTCTACCTGCTGCTCCAGCACGAGGCGCGCGCCAACGCCCGGCAAGATCATTTGCTGGGGCTGCGTCGGCTGCCATTTGCCCTGCTCTTGCGCCTCGACCAGGCGCAGAGCATCGGCCTTTGCGTCGCGCAACAGCAGGTCGCGATTGACGGTAATGGCGTCGGTCTTGCGCAGAAAGCGCAGTTCCTGAGCCTCGGCGGCGCTAGTGGAGACGGTAGCAACGGCGATGATCTCGAAGGCACGACGCGACGGCGCAAACGGCCCGCCAGTCTTGCGCGCCAGTTGCGTCGGCAGATCGGCCCCGTAGCGCAGCAGCAGTTCCTTGCAGCCTCCGCCCGCCGGCAGGAGGCCAAGGCCCACTTCAACCAGCCCGATATACGACTCCGCCAGGGCGCGCGTGTGATGGGCGTGCATCATGATCTCGCAGCCACCGCCCAGCGCCTGCCCTGCCGCCGCGGCGACCACCGGGATCGGGCTGTATTTGAGCATCTGATTCGCCTGCTGGAGGCCGTTGATCGCCGCGTCCAGCATCTTCCATTCGCCCTGCCGCGCTCCCATCAGCACGAGCAGCACGTTCGCGCCCGCCGAGAAGACCTGCGATTCGTTGCCAATCACCAGGGCGCGGAACTGCCGCGATCCCTCTTCGACGGCATAGCGCAGCATCTCGATGATACCCTCGTCAATCGAGTTCATCTTGGTATGGAATTCGATGCAGGCCACGCCGTCGCCAAGATCGATCAGCGATGCGGAGCCGTTGTCGCGCAGCGTCTTGCCCGCCGCGCTCAACGCCGGGAGCGAGAGCGCGCCCTTCGGCATGGGTACTGGCTCATACGCGTTCGTGTGGAAATCGAAGAACTGGCGCTGCCCGGCGCCGCCGCTGTAGAATAGCCCCTGTCCCTGCTGCTGCGCGCGCTGCACCAGTTCAGGCACAGGGCGATCCTCCAGCGTCTTTTGCAGAATGTCGGGATGCTGCAAGAGCGCGTCCCACATCTCGAAGTTGCCCAACTCGTAATTGAAGCCCCAGCGCACAGCCTCGTCGATGGCGACGAGGCTGTCTGCGATCTCCAGGGCGCGCTTGGCGGCATAGATGATGGCGTCCGCCGTCGTCTCGCGCGCCAGTTGCGCGGCGCGGTCGTCGCCATTCAGCACGGTCAACACGCGCTGCGCCGGGTCGCTGATAGTGCGCGCCGCGCCGAGCGAAGGATAGCGTACTTTTTGCTGCGCAGCCTCTCTGGGAGAGAGGTAATAGTATTCGAGCGTTTGCAGGTTCAATTCCAGGATGGTCGATGAGCCGTCGGCGTTCTTGACGCGCTTGTAGAAACCCTGGCCGCTCTTTTCACCGAGCCAGCCGCGCTGCACCATCTCGCGCATGACGTCAGGTATCCGGTAGACTTCGCGCTGCTCGTCGTTGGGCGCGTTCTCGTACAGGTTATTGGCGACGTGCATGGTGGTATCGAGGCCGGAAAGATCGACGGTGCGGAAAACAGCAGACCTGGGATGACCCAGCGGCGGTCCCAAAATGGCATCGACTTCGCCGACGCTGTAGCCTTCGGCCAGGGCGCGGCGCAGCGTGGACATGAAGCCGTAGACGCCGAGGCGATTAGCGATAAAATTGGGCGTATCCTTGCAGATCACCACGCCTTTGCCCAGCACTTCGGTCGCGAATTCCTGCATGAAGCGCAGCAGCGCGTGATCAGTCTCCGCGTCCGGCACTATCTCTAGCAGGCGCATATAGCGCACGGGATTGAAGAAGTGCGTGATCAGGAAGTGGCGGCGGAAGGTCTCGCTGCGCCCCTCGGTCAGGATAGAAGCTGGCAGGCCGGATGTATTGGACGTGATGATCGTGTCCGGCGACAAAACCTGCTCGATCTTCTCGTACAGGCCGCGCTTGATCTCCGGTCGCTCGATCACGGCTTCGATGATCCAATCAACATTGGCGAGCCGCGCGAGATCATCTTCGACGTTGCCGATAGTGACAAGTTGCGCGCCGCGCTTGCTATAGAAAGAGGCGGGACGCGCCTTCAACGCTCGCTCCAGGCCGACGCGGGCGATCTTGTCGCGATCATGGCCCGCGTCCGGCGGCACAATATCGAGCAGCAGGCTGGGGATGCCGACGTTGGCGAGGTGGGCCGCGATGGCCGCGCCCATCACGCCCGCGCCCAGCACCGCCGCGCTGCGAATCTGGTACGCCATGCTATGCCATCCTCTCGATAATCGTCGCCAGACCCTGGCCGCCGCCGATGCAGAGCGTGGCGATACCGGTGGTCTTATCCAGCGTTTGCAGGTCGTTGATCAGCGTGGCGATGAGGCGCGCGCCGCTACAGCCGAGCGGGTGGCCGAGGGCAATCGCGCCGCCATGCGGATTGAGCCTGTCCACGTCGATGCCCAACTCTTTGACGACAGAAAGGCTCTGCGCGGCAAAGGCTTCGTTGAGTTCAATGATGTCGATATCGCTCAACTGCATTCCGGCACGCTGTAGCGCCTTACGCACCGCGGGTACGGGGCCGATGCCCATGACATCGGGGCGCACCCCTGCCACGGCCATCGTGATCACGCGCGCCAGAGGTTTGATGCCAAGCGCGCGCGCCTTCTCCGCCGACATGAGAACAGCGGCGGACGCGCCATCATTCAACGGGCTGGAGTTGCCGGCGGTGACTGTCCCGCCCGCGATAAAGGCCGGTTCGAGCGAGGCCAGTTTTTCCAGTGAGGTGTCGCGGCGCGGGCCTTCGTCGATTGCCATCAATTCGCCGTTGGGCAGCGGCACGGGAACAATCTCGCGCTGGAAGATGCCGCTGTCGATGGCGGCAAGAGCCTTCTGGTGGCTGCGCAGGGCAAAGGCGTCCTGCTCCGCGCGGCTGATGCCGTACTGGCGCGCCAGATTCTCCGCCGTCATGCCCATGGGGATATAGCTGGCGTAGCCGTATTCCATTTCGAGAGGCTGATAAGGCGATTTGATCTGTGGAGGCCGATTTATCGCGCCCACCAGGCGCGGGTTGAAGCTAGGATTAAAGCCGCCCATGGGGACGCGCGACATGCTCTCCACGCCGCCCGCGACGAAGGCGTCGCCCAGGTCCAGCATGATATTTTGCGCGGCCATGTTGACGGCCTGCAAGCTCGACGCGCAGAAACGATTGACGGTGACGCCGCCCGCCGTCTCCGGCAATCCGGCCAGTGCCGTGACGATGCGCGCCAGGTTCATACCCTGCTCGCCTTCGGGAAAGGCGCAGCCAATAATCACATCTTCTATCAATGAACGATCAAGTTGCGGCACGCGCTCGACGGCGGCCTTGACGGCAATGGCTGCCAGGTCGTCGCCGCGCACATCTTTCAGCGCGCCCTTGTTGGCGCGCCCGATGGG
>DATLSW010000358.1:0-7893 GCA_035533955.1 Ktedonobacteraceae bacterium
TGTGGCGGCACAATTGATTGTGCCTGAATCGGCATGGATGCGATGAATCGGCCCCTACGCTTTGTTGTGCATGGCGGCGATCCAGCCCGTGACCAGGCCCGTGTTCCAGCGATCCGTCTCGCGCGCGTTAAGCAGGTGGCCCATGATGAACTCGTATATCTCATCTTCCGCGAGTGTCCTGCCCGCGTCATCGAGCAGATACCTCAAATAGCCCACCGTGTAGCCGTTGCCGAATTGCTCATCTGAGACGTCGATGGTAGCGTTACCAATGCGCGCTGTCACCACACTCGCCGCCCGCTTCTTTTCCTCATCGTTCATGATCGTCCATAGCCTCGCTGTTGCAGCACGAGCCGCGCGCCCAGGTAGCGTTCCCACGCGCCCGGCTCGCTCACGCGCTGGCCCCGGCTGAGCCGGTAGACGATCATGAAACGCAAACCTGAGAGATCGGCCAGAGTTTTTAAGGTGTGATAATCGGGTTGGGCTGGTGGTTGAGCTACTTTCCCCATCGGAGATACGCCGCCGATGGGCAGAGTCATGGTATCCTGATCCATTGTCCATCCTTTCCATTTATGTATTGAAGAGTAGAACTACCTCAAGTATAAATAAAAGGAGCTTTTAGCAACTACACAAAACTTGTTCGGTTCCGCAATAATCAGGACACACCGGGCAGCGTAAATCTATTGACAAGCAAGATACATTTATATTAGGGAGTATTACCGCTAGTTAGAGGCAAGGTATATGATGTATTGGTGGTCAAGACATGGCGATTTTTCCCCAGGTATAGGCATATTACCACACACCAGGCAGGTGATACAGCACTATCGCCAGAAACAGGCAAGGTATAAGAAACAAAAGGCTCTGGCTATAGCCGCCGGAGTTTCAGAGCGATTGGTACAAGATTGGGAGACAAGTATGTATATCGAATCTCTAGAGCGTCGTATCGTACTAGCAAAACTTTTAAAAATCCCCCCCGCACTTTTAGGGCTAGATTGGCGTCTTGTTACTTACAAAGACAATACAGGAACTTATACCAATCCTTTGGAATACATAGCAGAGTTACTGGAAGAAGATTCTTTTTACACCTATGAAGACATTCTTTTCATGGGCAACGAGTTACTTCAAAAAGGTGGTCCGCAACATGTTGCTGGACGCCTTCAGAGACGTCTCAAGAGGCTCAGAACTGTTGTTGACAAGATTCCAGCAGCCGATAAAGATGCGTGGCAGGATTTACTTGTCCGCTATTATGTACTCACAGCAACATATGCTCGTCACAATATGCAATTGCAAGAAGCATTAGGCATGTTGCATGACGCTGTAGTTCTCGCCAAATCTCTTGACGATTTGGAAACGCTCTCCTTCACGCTGTACCGCCGAACAAGGGCATACCTTGACATCGGGGATCATAAAGCCGCGAAAAAAGATATCGCAGAAGTCATGCAATATCTGGATTCCACGCAGCTAAACGCCCCTCTGAAAGGCAACATCTATCTAACTGCCGTTGAAATCCACATGCCAAACGCGAAGAATAATCCAGACCTGGAACGACAAATCAGACAATGGTTTGATAAAGCGTTGGCGATTGCCTGGAAGGGTAATGTTGAAGATGATCGCTTTGCCTTGAAACTCACGCTTTCGGGCATTCATCATGAAAAGGCAAAGACGCTGTTGCAATTTTACCAGTTCGATCCGCAAGCTAGCCACAGCAAAGAATACATGCAGGAAGCACGTCGCGAGATGAATCTTGCTTGGAGTTCACTTGGCCCAGACTTCGCGGAATGGAGAATGTATTACTTGCTAACAGATGCCCGTATTTACAAGGCAGAACAGGATGTTGAAGCCAGCGCCAGGACCGGATTAGACGCATTAAAAGTCTCTCGACTGCTCAACTCGAAAAAGGGTGAATTACAGGTACAAGCCCTTTACCAGGAGCTTTCGCGTAGCAACGAAGTCAATCCATACATAGACAATTTGGGAATAGAACTGGGCGTCCTATAAATGACAAAAGTGCATGTGAAGGTGAGCAGTATGGATGGTCATGACAAGATCGCCCGCCGGGGTAGCATCGAGGAGCGTGTGTTTGTGTGTTTGCGGGAAGGATCGTGATGGAATTACTGGTTGCCACGCTGGCGCATCTCAATCCGGGGCGCGAGGCGGACGGGGTGGCGCGCATCCGCTTGATCGCGGAGACGATTCGCAACGCGCCCGCGCTGGTGAATGTGCAGTGCTATCAAAGCCGGAGCAATGATACCTACTATTTTATCCTGACGACGTGGGAAGATGAAAAGGCATGGCAACAGGCGCGGGAACGCTACAATCCAAAGGGACTGCTGCTCGGTTCCGCGACGGAACTACTGGCACAAGCACCCGAACAGTGGTTCATGCGCTACCTCTGGGGCTACAGCCGCCCGGCGAGCAAAGTAACGCTGGCGGCGGTCCACTTAGCCACCTCCAATCACAACCAGGGCGAGCTTGTCCAGCGCGGCTGGATCGAGAGCCTGCGCCGCCAGGTTGTGCAGCCTACGCTAGCTTTTGCTTTCCTGGCGCGCGGCGTCAGCGAGAACGCCGCCGACACACCGGGGCAGATCACCGCCATCAGAAATAGCGCCGCCGACCACCAGGACTACGATCGGGGACCGATCTTCTTGAACTTTCTCAGTTGGGCCAACGAGACCGACCGCGAGGAATTTTACGCCGATCCTGATTACCAGGCCATTAGCCGTTTCTTAGGTAGCATCGGCGTTGTGCAGGCGCTGAACCTTGAGGCATTGTAAGCACTTCCTAATCGTCGGAGCTTTCCGCGACGGGTTTGCGGTAGTAGCGATACAGTTCCGCGTGCAAGAGATTGGGATTGCTCCACATTTCCCTGGTGAAAGTATGATATTCGCCGTCGCATTGAGGAACAGCTTGAGTGCATTGGCGATGAAGAGCCAGCCTGAACCTGATGTTGTCGCCGACGACATCGATCCAGAGATGACGCCGCGTGTAGCCAGTTCCCCACTTCAGCAGCAAGATGGACTCGTATTCCTCGAACCAACCTCTGCGTTTCAAGTCAGTTTTATTAATCTCTTGCAACATCTGCGCCAGGCCGCTTTCGCGCAGCACCTGCTTCGCGTTCTCGCGCGCGGTTTCATCGTGATCAACGGCACTATTTGCTTCTAACGGTTGATCCTGTTGCTTCGTAATGGCTATAACCTTTCCACGATTGTGAAAACGGGCGCAAGATACTCTGTTACGCGCGCTGTTCAAAGACGGCGAGCATATCGCGCTCAGCGAAGGGCAAGAGTTCACCAGTACGATGGTATCTGGCAACATACGGCGTCAATGATGGCGTGTAGTAACGCGACGGAGTGGGCGAAACATCCGCGGAGACAGCGCGTTCATCCTGGTGGAACAAGCCCTTACGCGACGAGACATAGCAAATATTGTTTAATGATTGCTTGGCGCTGCGTTTGGCCTCAGCCGCCAGATAGCTCACTTCCTGAATAGTGCGAGGTCGACAGACGTGGCTATTCACAACTCCGATGGATAATGAAATAAGCGGGAATTGATAAGGGCGGCCTTTTCGATCAACGCCGCTGATCGAACCACGCTGGTAGTCTTCGGAGCGATACAACGGCGCGCTTTCCTCTTTATAGCGAGTCACAATTGCCTGGCAGAGCCGCTGCGTGCGTTCAGGAGTCGTCACCACAATGAAATCGTCTCCTCCAACATGCCCAACGAAATCATCTGTATTGCCATATTCATACACGACTTGCCGGCAAATTTGCCCTACCAGCAAGATCATATCATTGCCGGCCAAAAAGCCGTACACGTCGTTAAATGCTTTAAAGTTGTCCAGGTCAAGATAGAGAATACTCCAGGGATCGTCGCGCTCGAGCTTGTAATCAATCGCGCGCATCACCTGCGTTCCTCCCGGCAGCCCTGTCAGAGGAGAAAGGGACGACTGCCGCACGCGACGCAAAAGTCGGCGTATATGCGCGAGCAACTCATCGGTATCAAATGGCTTGGTAATATAGCCATCAACATCGCTATCATAAGCGCGCATCCTATCGGCTACGCGACCCAGCGCGCTCAAGACCACAATGGGTACATGCATTGTCTTAGGGTGATTGCGTAACTGCCGGATAACTTCATAGCCATCAATCCCTGGCAGCATAATATCTAAGATGATCAGGTGCGGCGTCTCGCGAAGAGCAAATTGCAGCGCATCACTGCCGTTCAGGGCAGTTGCTACCTGATAGCCCTCCAATTCTAGCGTCTCTTTCAGTAAGCCGACGATCAATCGCTCATCCTCGACGACTAAAATATTTGCCATAGATGCTCCTGCTCTGTTATTTCACTACGCACGACGACAATACGACTGGAGACAGCAACCGCTTCATCCCCTACACATTCAACCTGTTCCCACCAAAAACAAAAGCATACCACACACAACGATGTACCGGTGCTGAAAAGAGTTATGGCGTTGCAGTGACTGACGAGACTTCTCCCCCAAAAAGATTTCTCAAGAACGGAGCAGTCTATAAATATCGCCTGCGCCCTCTGAACTGCTCTTGAGAGAATTCTTAAAATATCCGCTGCTCGCAGTCAGCACATCTCTTCACATCGAGAAATCTGGGCAGCATCACCCTTGATCTGCTCACATTTACAACACATGGTACATGTCTGCACATTCGTTTGCCCTTGTATGTTGTACTTTTCTCCATTAGTATAACATCCCTTTTCGCTTATGCAAAGGGTTTGACAGGGCAACTTTTGATCAAATCGATAGAATTCGCTGAAAATGAGTAATTCCCTTACACATTCTCTGTACAGCCCTGATTCCGTAGGGGCGTGGGCTTGCCCCGCCCGTTTGCCAGAGGAATTGCGCCGCGCGGGCGGGGCAGAGCCACCGCCCCTACGGAATTTTCCCTCAAAGATGGAGACCCCACCAGGAAATGCAGTTGACGGAATAGCGAACATGCGATAAGATACAATGCACACAGCACTATGCACACAGCGAATTATGAAGGAAACAACATGACCTCACCAATAGCACAGGCTGCGCGGGCCGTGAGGTTTCAGAGCGCAGGACAACCGGCATACTCACTCGAAGGAATGTTACACATACCTGCTCCTATCGGAAAAGCGCCAGTGGCGATCCTGTGCCACCCGCAGCCGGTGAGCAGCGATATGCACGATCCGCTGACGGTAGCGCTGGCAAACAGTCTCGCGCAATCAGGAATGTTTGCATTACGTTTCAATTTCCGCGGCGTGGGCAAAAGCGAGGGACAACAAACAGACGGCCATCTCGAACCGCTTGACCTCTCCGGAGCCATCAATTTCGCCCTGACGTTGCCCGGCAGCAACGGAAGCAAAGTCTGCGTCATCGGCCACGGTTTCGGGGCCAATATCGCTATGATGTATGCTCCCTATGACCCGCGCGTGCGCACGGTGGTTGCCATCAGTTTGCTGCTCTACCGCATACCGCATGGATTTCCGAAAGTATTTGAGCGTCCCAAATTGTTTATAACAGCAGAAGATGATCAACTTTGCCCGCTCTATAAGCTGGAACCGTTCGTTGAACAACAAAAGGGGCCAAAGGGCATTAAAGTCATCCGCGGGGCGCGGCATCTCATGCTTGGATACGAGGATGCCGCCGTAGAAACCATTCTGAAATATGTAAAAAACTGGGCAGAGATGCCGGGAGTGTAGTTGAACCATGAATTTGGGAAATCCAATTATTGTCCAGAGTGATAAAACGATCCTTTTAGAGGTAGATCACCCCCTACATGCCGAGGCCAGGGATGCCTTAGCGCAATTCGCAGAAATCGAGAAATCGCCGGAGCATATTCACACCTATCGTCTCTCGCCCCTCTCGCTGTGGAATGCAGCGGCAGGCGGCCTGGACGCGCAAACCGTGATCGACCAGCTTATCCGCTATAGCAAATATTCCATTCCGCCCAACGTTGTCTCCGATATTCGTGAGTATATGAGCCGCTATGGTCGCGTCAAGCTGGTGCGCGAAGGTGATACACTGCTGCTCACCTCCAATGATGCCGCGCTTATGGCGGAAATTGTGCGGCATAAGCGCACGCAGCCCTACCTGCTGCGCCAGTTGAACAGCCATACCATTGAGGTTGATGCCTCGCGGCGCGGGCATATCAAACAGGCGCTGATCCACATCGGCTTTCCGGCGGAAGACCTGGCCGGCTATACAGATGGTTCGCCCTTGCCGACCCACCTGCGCGATCTCGCACTCTCAGGCAAACCTTTCGCGCCGCGCGCCTATCAATTCGGAGCCGCGGGCGCGTTCTATGCCGGCGGCGCGCCGAGCGGCGGCAGCGGTGTCGTCGTACTACCCTGTGGCGCGGGTAAAACGATTGTCGGGCTGGCGGCCATGTCCGACATCCAGCGCGCCACGTTGATCCTCTGCCCGAACAATACGGCAGTGCATCAGTGGATCAGCGAAATTACTGATAAAACCGATATTCCACCCGAAATGATCGGCGAATATACCGGAGATCGCAAAGAGATCTGCCCGATTACCGTCAGTACCTACCAGATACTGACCTACCGGCCCTCGGAAGACGGCAACTTCCCGCATTTCTCGCTCTTCACCAGCTATGATTGGGGGTTGATCATCTATGATGAGGTTCACCTCTTGCCCGCGCCGGTCTTTCGCATCACGGCGGAGATTCAGGCGCGCCGACGCCTGGGACTGACAGCTACGCTGGTGCGCGAGGATGGCCGTGAAGCAGACGTCTTTAGCCTGATCGGGCCTAAGAAGTACGACGTTCCCTGGCGCGAGCTAGAACGGCAAGGCTGGATCGCCACCGCGGAATGCCACGAAATCCGCGTCAGCCTGACCGAGGATGAGCAGATGAGCTACGCCATGTCCGAGGATCGCGACAAATATCGCATGGCGGCGGAAAATCCGGCCAAGTACACCGTGACGCGCTACCTGGCCGAGCGACATACCAATGATCTGGTGCTGATCATCGGCCAGTACATTGATCAGCTCAAGCATCTCGCGGAAGAGCTTCAAGCTCCTTTGATTACGGGCAAAACGTCGAACAAACAGCGCGAAAAGCTCTATGATCAATTCCGTCGCGGCGAAATCAAGCGCCTGGTCGTCAGTAAAGTGGCGAATTTTGCCATCGATCTGCCGGATGCGAACGTCGCGATCCAGGTATCCGGCACTTTTGGTTCGCGCCAGGAAGAGGCACAGCGCCTGGGTCGTATCTTGCGCCCCAAGAGAGACGGCGGGCTAGCCTACTTTTACTCCATCGTGACGCGCGATACACGCGACCAGGATTTTTCGGCGAATCGCCAATTATTCCTGACGGAGCAAGGCTATCGGTACGTCATCGAGGACGCGGAGGAAATGTTCATATCATAGGTGGTGGCGCAATGCATTGCGCCACCACATCCGCCTTTCTTGACAGCGCCAACGCCAGATGATACGCTTTTTGGGAACGTACATACTCTAGAGATGAGAGGACACTATGTCTGACAGTTATATAGATGTATCAAGCAAAGATTTCGCGGAGAAAGTGCTGAGCGCGGAACCAATGGTGCTGGTGAACTTTACAGCCACGGGCAGCGGCGCGTGCCAGATTCAGGCTCCAGAATACGAAGCTATCAGCAAAGAGTTTCAGGGACGCGCCATCTTCGCTCAGCTTGTGACCGACAAGAACGAAGACATCACCAATCAGTGGAATATCGACGGCATTCCGACCATTATCTTCTTCAAAAGCGGGCGCGAGATTCACCGCATCAAGGGCATTATCATGCGCGAACGCTTGCGCAAGCAGATAGAAGGGGTCTTGCTTGTCCATTAGTATCTATCCTCTGCGTTTCGCGGCGTCGCTCCACGAAACGCTCTGGGGCGGGCAACGCTTGCAACGCGAA
>DATLSW010000359.1:0-3704 GCA_035533955.1 Ktedonobacteraceae bacterium
GTTATAAATGCCTTGCAGGTTGTAGCCGCTGGCTATCTGGTCAGGTGTAAGATAGCCGCCGCCATGCCCCAGGCAACTCACGGTTGGACTATTGGACCCGCTGCTGGGCAGAGTACGCGCTGGCATTGCGGCGTGCTGGAAGTGGAGCGCGTTGTTGAGGCCATCGAGGCTTAACACATTACTGGCAATCGACGCGGGCAGCAGTGGATCACCAGTGTTTGCGTAATATGCTTGCCCATTGGGGGCAGTGTAGTTATTGATGGTAACGTGAAATGCCTGTTCCGCCAGCCCAATCGTTCCTCTAAAGCTGATCAAAAGACGATTGGTGTAGGTATTGGTAATGGTGAACCCTGATTGTTGCAGGTAGTGCAGCACGGCGTTATACGTGGCCGGGCTGGGCGCGAACACGCCGTCAAATTGCTGCGGCGTCAGATAACGATGGTAGTTGATAGACTTTGGGCGATAGATGTCCTGGATGTAGCCCTTGAGTTGGTTCTCATAACGCAGATTCAGGCCAATCGAGAGCGTGATTGACTGATTCGCATCCATCGCGCCGAGCAACTTGCTCTGTTTCAGCAGCGTTGGAACGGTGCCGTGAAACGGCACAAGCGCGTTCGTGGCTGCAGCGCGCGCAGAACCGTTGCGATAAAACAAGAGTGTCCCAGAAGTGAGGGTGATGATGAGGCAGACGATTACGGAGAGGAAGAGTAGTTGTGATCTGCCTTTCTTGTTACCCATACGCGAAGAAAAATTTGATAGCATAGCGAGTTTTTCCCCCGTTCCTTAGAAATAAAGGAAGGTCAAACATTCAGAGTGACATTGCGTAACAAGTATAACTGTTTATATAGATGATTGTAAATATTGTTGAGATTTCTCAACCCGATTTTGACCGAAAGCGCCGTTCGCGCTTGACGCTGCCGGAATCTCATGCTATGATGTTGAGGTAGAGATACGACATTTTTTGTTAAGGAAACACCACCGATGAATATCCACCTTATCGTGCAAATGGGCAAAGCGGCCGCGTAGGCGAACACGCCGGGCTTACGCGGCAGGATATGGCGCAGCACCAATGTGGCTACTCGCAATCTGAGTAGTTCTGAAGTTGTTGTCCCTGCTTTCTTTGCTTGTTCCCCCTACCCGACGTGTCGCCAGGCACATCTCACGGTGTTGTCTGGGATAGAACGCGCAGCAATCTCGTTCCGCCTCCTGTTACAGCTCCGGGTGTTTCTGTGCCACAACATCTTCTCTCTTTTTGGCCGGGGGAATACATGCTTGTCAGAAAACAGGAGCAAATATCATGTCATCAACGCGGGATCAAACATCATCCATTGAACAGAGTGAAGCCGCGCGCAGACCAGCGCCGTTGTGGCGCAACCGCGATTTCATCCTGCTGATCGGCGGCCAGGGTGTGTCATCGCTCGGTTCGCAGGTTTCGCTAATCGCTTTCCCTCTACTCATGCTTGCCCTGACGCATTCGCCCGCGCAGGCTGGTTTGATGGCGGCGGTGCGCGGCTTGCCTTTCGCGCTGTTCTCTCTGCCTGCCGGGGCGCTCGTTGATCGCTGGAACCGCAAGCGCGTGATGATTCTCTGTGACCTGGGGCGCGCGCTGGCGCTGGGCAGCATTCCCATTGCCTACGCCTTCGGCAGCCTCACGTTTTTGCAACTTTACCTGGTAGCCCTGGTAGAAGGCACGCTTTATACCTTTTTTTCCGTCGCGGAAGCCTCCAGTATCCCGCATCTTGTCGCGAAGGAACAGATCACCGCCGCGACGGGCCAGGATCGCGTCGTCTATTCCCTGGCAAATCTGTTCGGACCGGCGCTGGCGCCGATCCTGTACGGGCTGGGGCAGGTGATCCCGTTCCTGGTCGATGCCGTCTCCTACTTTGCCTCGGTACTGTCGCTTTTCCTGATTAAGACGAAGTTTCACAGCGAACGGGTTCATGCGCCTCGCAACCTGTGGCGCGAGATTCACGAAGGACTATCCTGGCTTTGGCGCGATAAGCCGCTGCGTTTTATCGCCATTCTCACCTTTGGCTTAAACACGCCCTGTACCGGCTATGTGTTGATTATTATCGTGCTGGCTCAGCATATGCACGCGCCCAATATTCTCCTCGGCTTGATTTTTGCTGGCGGCGGTGTGGGCAGTATCATCGGGGCGGTGCTTGTTGCTCCCTTGCAGAAGCGTTTCGGGTTCAGTCGCGTCTTCATTACAGCGGTGTGGCTCTGGGCGTTGACCTGGCTGTTCTTCGTCTTTGCCCCTGATCCGCTTGTATTGGGCGCGATTACTACTCTGTCTTTTATTGTTGTGCCGGTATATTCCGTCATGCAATATAGCTATCGCCTGACAACGACGCCGGAGCATCTGTTGGGGAGGGTGAACAGCGTCTATCGTCTGCTCGCGTTTGGTGGTCAGCCGCTTGGCATCGCCTTGACCGGCATCTTACTGCAAGCCATCGGGCCGACGCCGACTGTGCTGCTCTTGTTCATTCCACAAGGAATCTTAGCTGTGGCGGCCACGTTGAATAAAGCACTGCGGCAGGTTCAATCAACCGGGTGAGGAAGTGAGTGATGGGCATGTACAAGATGTCAGATGATCGTTCCGCATTTTGTACATGCTCGCATCAAACGCGCTTATTGACGGGGATACTGCGGATTCTGGGGACCTTGAGGATATGATGGATAGTTTGGGCCAGATTGATAGCCGGGTTGTCCAAATCCGGCCTGCGGATTCGCGGGTGGATAGCCTGCGCCTCTTTCCCGCACTTGTTGGCGCAGAGCCTCGAGTTCGTTGTAGATGGGCCAGCGCCCAAAGGCGAGTACTAAGAGGACGATGAGATTCGCAACTGGGACGAACATGAGCAACGACATAGCTCCACTATAGCCAGCTTTCGAGAATATCTTCCACCAGATAATGATCCCAAGCACGATTGATGCTAGAATGATGATCAGGTAGATGAGAAGACCTGCTCCTAAAACTGCCGCTATTCCCGATCCATTATCGCTAGGAGTGTTGTAAGGCATGGGTTACTCCTTTCTTCTTGCTTCGAGCTATTCAGCTATCAGCAAGATGAACCCATTTCACTAAAGATGTACAACGTTCATGCGCTATCCATAGAGCGCAATGGCTAGGTGAATTGTAACATAGGTATGTGTATGAGACAATCGAAAAAGGGGTGAAAATTTCACAAGATCAGGGTGACTTTCGCTACTCACTTACGTTGGGCAAGCATTCGGCCATCACTTGCGCCAGGTGCAACACGCGCGCCTGTTTTCCTTGTGCATCCACCCCGCCGCGCAGGTGCATCAAGCAGCCGGGGTTGTCGGCTACGATGATCGTCGCGCCTGTGCTGGCCGCGTTCGCGAGTTTGTTGTTGAGCAAACGCTGCGAGACTTCGGGATGCTCCAGCGAGGTCGAGCCGCCGAAGCCGCAGCAGACGTCCGCCTGCGCCATCTCGCGCAGTTCCAGCCCTAATATATCCTGAATAATACGCCGCGCCTCTGGCCGCAAATGCAGGCAGTTGTTCGATTGGCACGAATCATGATAGGTCACGGCAACTCCAGCCAGCGCCGCCGCGTCCCATCCTGGTACTGTAGCGGCCAGCCTCTCTGGGGGAGAGGTAATATTCATCGCGCCATCCTGGGACAATATCCTGTCTATGAAGTGCGTAAAGTCAATTACCCTCTCTGCCAGCGCCCGCGCGCGC
>DATLSW010000360.1:0-4359 GCA_035533955.1 Ktedonobacteraceae bacterium
TGGCTCGGACTTTCAGCGATATGATACATCGCTGGATGAAAAACGACATACAAGATGTGATACTGCTTTAACAGAGCAATGCTCGTCGCTGACGGAAAGTCGAGCATGGCGTCAGAAATGGTCGTCGTAATTGGCGGTCGGTAGCCGCTCCAGCCGTTGACGATGGGATGCGGATGATAGATGGTGTAGTAATCATACCACGCCTCATATTCGTCAACCATCGCGCTGTTGTTCGACATGGGCAGCTCGATGATCGGCTGGCTGCCGCCGTGCGTGGCAAGCCACTGATAAACGGGCGGGATCGCCGATCCCGTTGGTACTTGCGTCACCGGTAGGTAGGCAGGCCGCGCCTCCACGACGATGGCAAGCGCGATGAGCAGCAGGAAACCGCTCAAGAATACACGTTGTGGCGTCGCCCACCAACGGCGAGACGCGCCAGCATCTTCACCGGTTAGATGGCGTTCCTTTGCTCGCGCCACAACTGCGTCTAATTTGTCCTGGAACCACGCTATCACATATGCTCCTAAGAGTGCGAGCATCAATAGTAACACATCGATCAAACGGGCCGGGACGCGCAGACCTTTGATGCCGGGCAAAATCTGGAACGCCAGAAACCAGGGCATCGGAATGCCAGGGGGGAATGGCTGGTTTACGGGCGTACCTCCCAGCAGCGGTGAGGCGCTGGTGGCCGACAATTGCAGGTATGGGCCGAAGGCGAACAGCAGTACTACCAGACCTGTCCAGGCATACGCGCGCATCACAGCGTCGCGCCGCCGGAACGCCAGGATCACGCCCGTCACCGTCAGGATCATCACCGTCCATCCCAGGAACAGGAAGTGTTCGCTGTCGGGCTTAATATAGACGCCCTGAAAGCTGAGAATGCCGTGCAGCATGTTATATGGCGCGGTATAGAGAAAATCGATCACAAAAGCCGAGTACGACGCCGATTCGATTACCGAGCGTTCGTAGCCGTTATGCAGCGAGATCAGATATGGAGCCATCAGCAGCACGATCAACCCCAGCGTGACGACAATCACGACAACAGGTCTCACTGCGAGCCTGACCAGACGCCATAGATAGGCTTTGCCGGTTTGCCGCCATTGTCGCCAGAAGACCCGCGTGTAGCGGATCAGCAAATACGCAACCAGGGTATAGGCCAGGAAAATGCCTAAATACACGCTGCTCAGCAATTGTAGCAGGTAGAAGAGGGCCAGCAGTATCCAGTCGCGCCAGCGTCCATGCTGGAAAGAGCGATCAAGGAAGAGAAATGCCAGGGGTATCCACTCGCCGCCCGTGATCGGGATGTGGTCGATTTGCGCCAGACGATAAGGAGCGAAGGCGTAGATCAGCGCGGCCACGAACGCCGCGAACCGCCGCTGCGTATACGAGCGTGCGACGATGTACATATTGAGGCCGCACAGGAAAAATATCATGTAGAAGGTGACATTATACGCCAGCACGGGATTATGCGTGATCAGAAAGACCGGCGCGAAATAGATCACGTCGCCAAGCAAATTTTCCGAATACGATAACGTCAGATTGTTGGGATAGAGCAGAGGAGCTTGCCAGAGATGTAAAGGATTGTGCAGCAGCGCCGTTGTATCCCATGCCAGCGTCCAGATATTGAGCAGCGGGTCCCACCACAGGCCGGGTATCTCGCTGGTCACGCGCGGCGTGAAACGGACGATCATCGCTACAACCAGCAACAGCAGGATGAAAATATACAGCGCGTCCTGCCAGTTCCAACGCAAGCGTTGAGATGCATGACCTGACGTTTCGGCAGTGGTCGTATATTGCTTACTTGCTTGTACAGTGTTGCCCGGCGTGTCCGGCGTTGCTGTAGACTCGCTATGTTCAGTACTCATGAAAGTTTAGTTTTCTCTCATCCAGGCCCGCGAGCGGGCTTTTTGTGGAGTTCATAAGGTTTTTCGCGGGCAAAGCCCGCGAAATATGAACTCCTATGAAGCGCCGTAGGCGCGACTTTAATGATACCGATGTTTATAACGGGCTGTTGAAATGAGCAGTCACAAGGATGGGAAGGTTACTAAAGACGATGGCCTGTCAGGGTAGCCGCGCGACTGCCCTGACAGGCCATCGTCTTGTTTTTTTATCTTTATTCCGCCAGTAACTCTTCGATCTTCGCCTCGATGGTGCTGGCCGTGGGATAGAATGCCGTCTCTTCCGGCGCGTTGTAGGGCGCGGCGGGAACGGCCAGCGCGGAGATGAAGCCGGGAGTGCTGTCCAGGTCGTAGAAGCAGTTTTGTACGATCCACGAATGGACGTGGCGGCCAAAGCCGCCCATGTCTGGCTCTTCCGTCACTACGATCACGCGGTTGGCCTCGCGCACAGCGGCGGCGATTGCTTCCTCATCGAAGGGGATGAGCGTGCGCAGATCGACGACCTCGATGGCCCCGCCATATTTGCTGACGATGTTGGCTGCGGCGATGCACGTCTCCATAACCATTGTTCCCCAACTGATGATGGCAAGGCTGCTTGTTCCCTCGCCGATGCGCATGCGGCGCGCTTTGCCGATGGGCAGTGTGTAGTAGCCGTCAGGAACATTCCAAAGTTCGGCCATCACGCCGATCAGGTTGCCCTGGCTATCTTTGGGTGGCTCGGAGCGATAGAGACGCCCGCGCTCCAGGAAGACGACCGGCGACTGCGAGCGCGCCGCTTCGAGCAGTAGTCCCTTCGCGTCAAACGGCGTCGCCGGGCAGATCGTGATCAGGCCGGGGATGTTGGTGAACCACTGCTCGCCCGCGTTGGAGTGACCGAACGCGCCGCCGCCTGCCGTGCTGCTGGAGATTGGCCCGCCGCCGCCGCTGCCGGACTTTGTGCGCAAGAGTAGGGGAACGCTCCAGTCGCCGTAGCTCTGATAGAGAACGCGCGCCGCCATGCGCAGCGTCTGCGTTGCCGACTGGTGATAGTCCACGAACTGGATTTCCGCGCAGCGCGCCTTGCCGTCCACCATGCCTGCTCCGGCGGCGATACCCACGATGACCTGCTCGTTCAGCGGGCTGCTGATGGCCTGCCCCGGATACTTCGTCACGAGCATCGACGTCGCGCCAAAAACGCCGCCTTTTGGACTGCCGACATCCTGCCCATAGACGAAGAAGTCGGGGTCGCGTTCTGCCAGTTCCACCAGAGCTTCGTTAATGGCTCCCAGCATCGTTGTGGGCCGCTGGGCGCCGCGCGGGATGTTCTCGCGCCATGACGGAATCTGCGTGACATGGTGCAGAATGCGCTCCGCGCCCGGCTCCGGCTCTTGCAATATGTCATTCTCGGCTTTGTCCAGTTCGGCGCGTATCTCTTTGCGGATGCGCTCGATATCGCTCTCTTGCAGATGGCCTTGCTCGACCAGCCAACGTCCAAAGTTCTTCACCGGGTCTTTGGTGGCCGTCGTTTCCGCAATCTCCTCTTTCGTGCGGTATGTGCGGATGTCGGTGCTGCTGGAGTGCGCGTCGAGCAGACCCAGGCGCAGGTGCATCAATGCTGGTCCCTGGCCGGAGCGCACGTAGTCGGCGAGGTGCGACGTGGCCTCATATGCCGCTATTGTGTCCGCGCCGTTCACCTCCTCGGCATAAATGCCGCCGCCTTTTGCCCAATCGATCAGGTTGCCGCTCCACTGAGCGGTAGATTGTGTGGTGATGGCCCAGCCGTTATCCTCGACGACGATCAAGATTGGCAATTGATGTACGGCGGCCTGCCGGAACAGCGCGTTGAAGTCGTTGGTGGCGACGCCGCCATCGCCCACGGTGAACATGATGATGTCGCTGCTATGGTGGCGTTTGAGCGAATAGGCGACTCCACCCGCGAATGGGGCCAGCGCGGCGACTTCGCTGAAGGTCGGCAGGATGCGGAAGCGTTTGCTACTGTAGTGCGAGGGCATGTTGCGGCCCGCGCCCATCGGGCCGGTGCTGCGCGAGTAGGCTTCGCGCAGGGGGCCGTAGATATCGCCGGTGCGCTCCAGCCATGCTCCCAGGTCGCGATAATAGAGCGAAAGCCAGTCGGTTTTTTCCAGCGCGGTCGCGACGGCGGCCATGCTTTCATGTCCGGCGCAGCCGATATAAAAGGGAAATTTGCCCTGCGTTTTGCGTGTTTTGAGTAAGTCATTCATGGTGCGCGCCGTTACCATCGTGCGGTAGGTAGCGAGCATGTCCAGCGGCTTTGCTGGCGCGCGCACGTCGCTCGCGCGAATATCGATAGTCATGTTGCCTCCATTCGGTCTTCGTTGACGTTTTCGGTTGGGCCTGATTCTGTGATCTGTGATCCCATTATAGAATCTTGGATCGGGAAAAGGCAATGAGTCCTATGTAAACTGACTTTTCAGCCGAAAGAAGCCCGGTGTCGCTTGCCCTG
>DATLSW010000361.1:0-2558 GCA_035533955.1 Ktedonobacteraceae bacterium
TGCAAAGGCGTGGCGTGCTGGATACGTGGTAACTATGACGAGGCGCTGGCGGCGCTGCAACAGTCGATTGCAGAAAAGCCCAACCAGGAAGACGCCCATTTCTGGCAGGGTATGGCGTATGCGTCGTTGGGGCGAGACGAGGAGGCGCGGGCGGCTATCGAGCGCGCGCTACAGACGCCATTCCCGCCGCTTTTGCTAGCGCCGCTGCGCTGGTTCGAGCAGGATCGGCCCGACTTCTACACGGCATACGTCGCGCCGCTATTGCAGGAGAAATTGTAGAGTCGTGAATACAGTTCCGTGGTTGTGTCCGTGGCCCGCGAACAGGACTAGCGCGAGCAAGACGATGGCGGCCACGATCAGCATGAGCGCGCCGAGCATGACGGCGAGGAAGAGCGGCGAGCGCCAGATGAAGCGCGCTGACAGCGAGTCGGGGATGGGCCAGAAGGGCGAGTGCGTCCCAGGCGTCGGAGACGTGTCCCTGGGAGACGTCTGCTCGTTCTGCGGTGGCAGGGGGATAGTATCCTCGTTTTTGGTCTCGACGAGCGTGGCGACGCTGCTCTCGGCCTGGTAAGCTGGCTGCGCGCCCTGCATGGCCGGCATGCTAGTTTTGCGGGCTATGGGCAGGCGCGCGGTTGTATGGTTGCCGAGAATAGTGGTGACGCGGACCGGCCTGGTTTCCAGGCGATTGCTGAGTGCGGCGGCTTTCTGCGCGGCATTGGAGCGCGCGCTTGCTTCTTGCAGCGCCGTCTCATATGCCTGGGCAAATTCGATAATGTTGGGATAGCGTTGTTCGGGCTTCTTGGCGAGCGCGCGCAGGAAGACGGCGTCCAGTTCGGGCGGGAACGATGGCACGTAGACGCTGGGCGGCGTCGGCGGCGTGTGATGATGATGGTGCAGCAACTGGCTCGCCGTCCCCTCGAAGACGGCGCGGCCCGTCACCAGTTGATAGAACATGACCGCCAGGGCGTATTGATCCGCCGCCGGGCCAACGTGAACCGATGTGGGCAGCGAGGGATCATCGAATTGTTCCGGGGCCATGTACAGCGGCGTGCCGACCGAGCGGTGCAGCGAGCGCCCGTTGCGATAGAAGGCGGCCAATCCGAAATCGGCCAGCAGCAAGTATGGATGTCCCTGCGGGAAGATTTTGTTGAGCGCGGCGTTGTCCTTCGTTTTGGGAATGGCGCGCTCGACACGGATCAAGAAGTTGGTGGGCTTGATATCGCGATGGATGATGCCGTGGTCGTGAGCGCATTGCAGGGCGGACGCGGCCTGCGTCAAATAGTAGCCCGCCTCTTCGGCCATGATCGGCCAGTTGAAGCCGTAATGCTGCGTGCGTTTTTGCAGCCAGCTCCATAACGAACCTTCTGAAAGATAGGGCATGATCAGGTAGGTGATCGGCGGCTCGCCGCTTTCGATGCTCTCGTCGCCGAAGTGATACAGGGGCAATATATGCTCATGTTCCAATTCGGCAACGGCTCGCGCCTCGCGCTCGAAGCGCAGCGCCGCCTGCCGCCCCTCCGGTGTATTCGGAACCGCGCGCAGGTCGCCGCAGATCACTTTGATCGCTACTTTGCGCCCGATGCGCGTATGCTGGGCAAGATAAATATCACCCATACCACCAGTCTCGATGAGTCGCACGAGGCGATACCCGCCGAGAGTTTTCCCCACCAACATATTCATTGCCTCAATCCTTAGCCAGGAACCGCGTTTTTGCTATGGCGTCTTTCTGCCGCTCTTTCATTGCCCAATCTGCTCTTCTACTATTCAGTATACAAGCGACTCCGAAATCGTGAAGCGTGGAGGAAAAAGCAATAAGAAAAATGTCCTAATACATGCTGTTTACGTCGTCAACGACAAATAAATCGCCAGCAGGAGGCCGATCAGGGTGGCGATGCATGTTAGCATGATAGGAAAGAGCAGGCCGGGCTTATAGCGTTCCTCGTCGATGGTGCGCCGCACATGCACGAAGTTGAACAGCGACACAATCAGCATCACGATGCCCAGAATGGCGACGATGATGCCCAGCCACTTCGAGTAAGGAATGGAGTTGCTGGAAGCGAGGCCGACTTTCAAGCCCAGTTCGCGTAACAGCAGGCCAAAGCGCTCGATCACGAAGCCGAAGGCCATGATCGCGACGCCGGTACGTACCCAGGCCAGAAACGTGCGCTCATTCGCCAGGTGATCGCTGACCCGCCTGCTCGTCGTTGCATCGTGAGAAGATAGCTGTTTGCTGGTCGCATTACTCGCGTTCGCCGACTCGCTGGTGGGAGTCTGTCGTTGTTGATCCATTGTTTCTATCCTGACATAAAAGCCATCAATTGCGTATCGAGGCGTTGAATATATTCTCTGCCGTACTGACCAATTCAAAGCCTGCGCCGTAGGCATCGCCAATGGCAAGTTCAAGTAACAAGTGATCCCCTTTGTCACAATAGCAATCAGGTTTCGGAAAACCCCTTTGCATGTTTCTGCTATCAATGTTACACCTTTTCTCTCTCAGCAGCAAACCGAAATTCTCCGCTTCATTGCTCTCTTTTTCTTTTTTAGGAACGGCGCGGGCC
>DATLSW010000362.1:0-12537 GCA_035533955.1 Ktedonobacteraceae bacterium
CCACAAATCACGCACCCAGACTCGCTTCATCTGGCACCGATCAGTCGGTTGCCCAAAGACGGTGTCAATGAGATACCGGACCCGCCCCAACACGGGACTTTGGGAGGCTGCATGTAGCCGAAAGCCAGTGATAATAAAGTCGTCCAGGTTCATGGCGTCCCTCCTCAGAAACTTGCAATACTTCTGAAAAGAGTAGACCCCATGGACCCTTTCTTTGGCAAGAATACTTGCATATCGCGTTATTTAACTTTCTATAGGTTAAAGACTACTCTCCCGCCACCAATATCCGCAAGAACCGTCGCACGATCAGCGCCGCGGCCATAGAGACCGCCATTGCAACGAGCGTCGAGATGTCGATAGTGTGACCGTTGTAGGAGAATGCCGGGATGAGGTTGTTGAACGGGAGCATCAATGGGGACGCGGCGTAGAAGACCCATTGCGAGAAGAGGCTGTGAGTGAGCGCGAAGAAAATGAACAGGAAGCGGCCCGCGAGCAACAGCCAGGCCACGAGCAAGGCCAGCGCCAGCAATGAGCGGACTTTGTTGACGATGGATGTGAGAAAACGACCGAGCCAGTGTGTGGTGCGTTCTCCCCAGGTTTGCTGGGGCAGCGAGGTGAACGGTGGCAGCGGGCCGGTCGCGCTGGGCAGAATGTGCGCTACTAACGGTTCGGTGATATCGTTATAACTGGCAGCATTGTTATAAAAAGGATAATCATATTCAGGTTGCTGGCGATTCATCGATCTCTGCCCACTTTCTCAGGAGCAACGGATGTTCTCTTAAACATCGCGACATCATGATCACTAACCATGTATCATTATAGATCATTGTGTACCGATTTTATACCCCTGTAGCAATTTTGACTACTACATCGTGCGTATCTTCACCTAAAAGAACGATGCTATCCCAGCCTTCGTGGGGCGCTTCGAGCAGCGTTTGTTGCAGCAAACGCGCGTGATAGGAATGTACCGGGGCTTCGACGCTGCGCGCGCGCCTCTGGTTGCGCTCGTTGGTGACGCTTTCTGGAACGTTAAAGATCAGGAGGGCGGCGCAATAGCCGTGGCGGCGCGCCAGACCCAGCAGCTTGTGGCGGGCTTCCGCGTGCAGCGCTGTGCTGTCGGCTACCGTGAAGCGGCCATTCCACAAGCGTTTATTGATAATGTAATGAAAGAGATCGAAAGTGTCGCGATTGACGTTCTGGTTGCTCGCATCGTCGCAGACCAGCTCGCGGCAATGATCCGATGAAACAACGACGGTGGAGCTGAAACGCTGCGCGACAAACGTGCTTTTGCCCGCGCCTGCCGGGCCGCACAATACGAGCAGCGTCCTGAATGGCAGGCGGATGACGGTCGGTGTCTGGCCGGTGGATGCGTCCATTGTTGCGGTGATCGCGCTCCTCTGTTATAATGCACTTGCAACCGTGTACATCTGTTTCATGATGATGATGATCCTGGTTGTAGCCTGGCATTATATTACAACATTACGCAACACTGGCATACACACGAACGATAGAGATAGAAGAGAGATAATGACGTGTCTGTTGAAATGAAGCTGACGAGTACAGAGATTCGCGCGCGTTTCCTGGACTTTTTCGCGAGCAAGGGCCATTTCAAAATGCCCAGTTCCTCCCTGGTGCCGCGCAATGATCCGACCGTCCTGCTGACGACGGCGGGGATGCAGCAGATGATCCCGTTTTTCATGGGGCGCGAGACGCCGCCCGCCATCCGGCTCACCTCGGCGCAAAAATGTTTTCGCACCACCGACATCGATAAAGTCGGCAATGAGCGCACGTTGACTTTCTTTGAAATGTTGGGCAATTTCTCCGTGGGCGATTACTTCAAGCGCGAGGCCATCGCTTTTGCCTGGGAGTTTTTGACGCAAGTCATGCAGTTGCCCGCCAATCTCCTTTATCCAACGGTGCATCCAGAGGACGACGAAGCGCCGGGCTACTGGAGCGAAATCGCCGGGTTCCCCGATGAGGCCATTGTGCGGCTGGAAGATAACTGGTGGGGACCTCCCGGCGCGTCCGGACCCTGCGGCCCCGACTCCGAAATCTACTATGACCGGGGTATTGAGCATGGCTGCGGCCGGGCCGATTGCAAACCCGGCTGCGAATGCGAGCGTTTTCTGGAAATCTGGAACCTCGTCTTCATGCAGTATTACCAGGACGTAGACGGTACGCGCACGCCGTTACCCAGGAAGAACATTGACACCGGCCTGGGCCTGGAACGCCTCTCGATGGTTATCCAGGGCAAAGAATCCGTCTTCGATACCGATATGTTCCGCGCTATCATCGACCGCTTCGCTGAACTGGCTGGCACGAGCTATGGGCAGGATGTGCAGAAAGATGCTTCCCTGCGCGTGATTGCCGATCACGGGCGCGCGCTCGTCTTCCTGGCCGCCGATGGTGTGTTGCCGAGCAACGAGGGGCGCGGCTATATCTTCCGCCGCCTGTTGCGCCGTGCCGTGCGTCATGGCAAACTGCTCGGACTCGATAAACCATTCCTTTCAGATGCCGCCGATACCGTGATCAACCTCATGAAGGATCACTACGTGGAACTTGGCTTGCAGCGCGATCGCATCGTCGAATTGCTGAGCCTTGAAGAGCGCAAATTCGGCCAGACGTTGAATACCGGCCTCGCTTTGCTCACCGCCCTGATCGACGATTTGAAGCAAAAGGGACATCATGCCATCCCTGGCGAAGATGCCTTCAAACTCTATGATACGCATGGTTTCCCCTTTGAACTGACGCAGGAAGTGGCGGCGGAACACGGCCTGAGCGTCGATATCTCCAGTTTTGAGCAGGCCATGCGGCGCCAGCAGGAACGCAGCCGCGCTTCCGCAACCTTTACCCAGGGGCAGGATGAGCAGGCGCTGGCGGCCCTGCTCAAGCGCGTTGGTTCCACCGAGTTTATGGGCTACGATGGCATCACAGGCAGCGGCAAAGTCGTCGGTCTGCTGGTCGATGGCGAGGAAGTTGAGAGCGTCAGCGCGCCGCAGCAGGCGTTGGTGATCCTTGATTCTACACCTTTCTATGCCGAAAGCGGCGGCCAGATCGGCGACCGCGGCGATATCAGCGGCCCGGTGGGCGTATTCCATGTGCAGGACACGCAGCGCCCGCTCAAAGGTCTGATTGTCCATTATGGTTTCATCGGCGAAGGCTATATGCGCGTGGGCGACGCGGTGCAGGCCGACGTTATTGGGTGGCGTCGCGAAGACACCATCCGCAACCACAGTGCCACGCACCTGCTGCATAAAGCCTTGCGCGACCTCATCGGCAAGCAAGTGGAGCAGCGCGGCTCGCTGGTCGAACCGGAGCGACTGCGCTTCGATTTCAGCAGCTCGCGCGCGTTAAGCGCGGACGATGTCGAGCATATCGATCGCCAGGTTAACGAATGGATACGCGCCGATTATCCCGTCAAAACCACGCTGATGCCGCTGGAGGAAGCCATGACGACCGGCGCGATGGCGCTGTTCGGCGAGAAGTATGATCAACTGGTGCGCGTCGTCTCGATGGGCGGCAGCAAAGAGTTGTGCGGCGGCACGCACTGCGCGGCGACGGGGCAGATCGGCCTCTATATCACCGTGCAGGAGACGAGCATCGCCGCCGGTATTCGCCGCGTCGAGGCGTTGACGGGGCGCGCGGCGGAGGCATATCTGCGCCAGCGCAGCGCGGCGGTTGATACCCTGGCGGACAGGTTGCAGACGCAGCCGGACATGTTGGAAAAGCGCGTCGATCAACTCACGCAAGAACTGGCGGCAGCGCGCCGTCAGGTGGCGCAGTTCCAGCGCGACGCGGCCCTGCGGCAGGCAGAAGAGATCGCTGAGCGAGCGCAGGATGTCGCGGGGGTGGCGGTTGTTGCTGCCGCCGTGGCTGCGCCGGATGACAAAGTGCTGCGCGAGATGGGTGATATGGTACGCGTGAAGCTGGAACGTCCCGGCGTGGTTGTGCTGGCCGCCGCGTTTGACGAGCGTATCAGCATTCAGGTCAGCGTCGAGCAGACATTGACGAAGCGCGGCCTGCATGCCGGGAGAATTGCCTCCGTCGTCGGCGAGCGTTTGGGCGGCAAAGGCGGCGGGCGGCCAGAGTCGGCCCAGGGCGGTGGCAAGCAGAAAGCGGAATTGGGCGCGGCTCTTGATCTGGTGGCGAAACTGGTCAAAGAAAATCTGCGCTAGCTTGTTTTGTTAGGAGCGCCGCTTTTGATGTATAGTATGCATATATTGACGTGTGGTGATATATTGCGCTTATGAGTGATGCACTCATCCTGCGACTGGGAAAGCATAGTGGTACGGTACAGAGGTAGGTTAACAGTTCATGATGGATCTCTTTCAGAGGTTTCGCGCTCTCTTTCGGAGAAGATACGAAGACAATGGGATAGCTTATAGCGAGGAGTCAGAGGACGAAGGGCGTTCGCCTGGACGTGGGGATCAACGTGTGCTTTTTACCGCCCTTGATATTGGCACGGCCTTCGCCAAAGCTATCATTGTAGAGGTGCGCGAAGATGAGGCGATTGTGCTGGGCGTTGGTCGGCATCCGCAGAATTACCCGCACATGGCCGACGGCATTGTCACGGATATCGCAGGTGTGACGGCTAATTGCAACGAGGCGCTGATTGAAGCGGAGAAAAAGGCGGGCGGCGTGGTCGCTCCCGCGACGATCATTGGCATTGCCGGAGAGCTGGTCAAAGGGAGTTCAATCACCATCAACAAGCAGCGCTCGCAGCCGGAGAAGCAGATCAGCGGTGACGAGTTGGCGAGTTTGATGACGGGCGCGCAGCAAAAGTTGTTGAAGCTGTCGAAAGAGAGCATCGCTGCCGAGACGGGCTATAACAATATCGAAGTGCGCCTCACTAATGCCGCCGTGATCTCGGTGCGCGTCGATGGACAACTGGTGTCCAATCCCGTCGGCTTTAAGGGCCGCAACATCTCGCTGACCCTCTTTAGCGCGTTTGCTCCGCTCATGCAGTTGGGCGCGTTAGAAACGGTGGCGCAGGGGCTCGATTTGATGCTGCACTCGATTATTGTAGAGCCATATGCTCTGGCGCGCTGCTTGAGTATGAATGCTGGAGCTGATAGCGGGGCCATCTTTATTGACGTTGGTGGCGGCACGACCGATATTGCGCTCATGCGCCAGGGAGGGATCGAAGAGACGCGCATGTTTGCTCTTGGCGGGCGTACCTTCACGCGGCGGCTCTCGATCAGCAAAGGGATGTCTCCTAAGCAGGCGGAAGAGCTGAAGATAGCCTATAGCAATGGCGCTTTGAAAGGTAGTGGGCGTGACGAGATCCGCGCGATCATGGCACCTGAATGCCAGACCTGGATGGATAGCGTCGAACTGCTCGTCGAAGAACTGTCGAAAGGCGAGTTGTTGCCGCCTGCGATTTATACTGTCGGCGGCGGCTCGGCGCTTCCGGATCTGCGTCAGAAACTGGAAAGTTTTCCCTGGACTGAGCGGCTGCCTTTCGCGCGTGCGCCGCTGATCCAGTCAGTGCAGCCGGATATGGTATCGAGCATTGTGGATCCTAAAGGGATGTTAAAAGATACGCAGGATATCACGCCCATGGCGCTCGCGTTCCAGGCCATTGAACTGCAACATGAAGACAGTATCCTGGAACGCACGCTCTACCAGGTTATTCGCAGTATGCATGTGTGATAGTAGGGGCCTGATTTATCACGCCCGTTGGGTCTGGTTAATCACGTCCATTGATTGGGGGGGAGCATATGGCAGACGAACAGAAGATCGTCTATCTCAGTCACGATGATGATTTGACGATGGTGCGCGAACGCTTTCAGCAGACGCCATCCAGACGCATTGTGCTGGTTGTGCCGCCGCAGACGCAATTACGAAGTCATATGAGTTGGAAGCTCATCCACGGTTACGCCAGAGAATCAGGGAAAGAAGTTTTTGTGGTGAGTAACGATCGGGCGATTCGCGCGGTGGTGAAGGCCGCTGGCTTTCAAGTGGCGGATTCATTGGAGGCACCGCCGCTGAGCAAGGGGCGCTATGGCAGCCGCGGCGGGCGCACCGACACCCGCGCGGGTGGCAGTACCGCCTCACGCTTGCGCACACCACCGACGCGCGGACCGGAGCCATCTACAGGCGCGGGCCGATCAGCCGCTCCCTCTTCCGGCCAATCGGCTTCGTTTTCCGGGCAGCCGTCGCGCTACGCTGATGAGCATTTTCAGATTGAAGATCTGGGTCCTGGCGAGGCGCTGTCTTCACGCCCGCCGGTAGCTGGCGGTTCCGCGCAGTCGTATGGGCCGGAGTATAACTTTCCAGTCAGTTCCGCGAGCGCAATCCAGCCTGGCTCTTCATCTCTTGAAGACGCGGGCAATGAAGTGTTACCCACAGGTTCTTTTCTTCCTCAAGACTATGAGCAGGCGCGCAGTATTTTTCAGGCCGCTCAGGAAGGCACGCCCGCGCCTGAGCAGAGCGCGCAAGGCGCAAGGCCGGATCAACCTGCCGACGCATCTTTTGTTCCCATGACGGACGATGAGACGGCGGCGCTGCCGGAGCAGCATGGCTCTGTTGCTCCCAGCAGCAGGCATCCTGGGGATTCAGGTGTTACGAATCTGCCGACAGAGGTTTATGTGGGAGGTGAAATTGAGGATTTAGGCGACAAGGATGTTTTTTTGCCCCCGCCGTCTCCTCCACCCTATGCCGCCTGGTCGGGAGAAGCCTCTGAGCAGGATGTGCCGGAACAGAATATGGCCGCGTCGCCGCGCTTGCGGGGAATGCGCCCGCGCGCCAATCAA
The DNA here is from genome assembly GCA_035533955.1 of Ktedonobacteraceae bacterium. Classification (GTDB taxonomy): domain Bacteria; phylum Chloroflexota; class Ktedonobacteria; order Ktedonobacterales; family Ktedonobacteraceae; genus CADDZH01. The sequence continues at coordinate 6,756 of DATLSW010000362.1, forward strand.
GGCGGGTCGATCCCGTCCGCGCGGCCCGATATCCCTGACAGGCCGACGGAGGATCTGCCGGGATCGACCCCGTCCCGCTCGTCCGCGAAAATACCTGCTGCCGGGGCGAGCCGCGCGCCGGAGGCGCATATGTTGCCGCTGTCAGGGCAGGCGGCTTCGCGTGTGCCATCGCGTACTGGCGTTGCGGCTGGTAGCTCCAGAACGCCATCGCGCGTGCCAGCGCGGCGTCAGCAAGCCGGTGCGCGGCGTTCTGGCACACGTGGCAAAGGCGCGTTGCCCATCATTATTAGCATTCTCATTCTCCTGGTGATCATCGGTGTGCTGGCCTATTTCGTTCCCTCCGCTGCGGTCACGGTTACGTTGCCTGCGCAGGCGTATCAAAAGCAAATGACGTACACGGCCAGTGCGGGTAGCCCTCTTAATATTGTCACTCATACGATGCCCGCGGACACGCTCCTCTTTCCCATAACCGTGCAGGGTACAGGACAGGCGACCGGCAGCAAGCCTGTGGGTACGGTAGCGGCTACAGGCACAGTGACTTTTACGAACAAAGGCACGGCCTCGGTTGAAATCCCGACGGGTACAACTATCACCACTTCAACTGGCGTGGCCTTTGTTACTACTGCCGATGCTCTGGTGCTGGCTAACAATACGAATGTTGATCTTGTGCAAGCGATGCAGCCCGGCACGGACGGCAACGTGCCGGCCAACGCGATCACGGTGATTCCGCAGAGTACCCTCACGCAATTGCGGCAGGCTAACCCCAATGTGACGATTTTGCTGACGGTGACGAATACCGCTCCCACAACCGGCGGTGGTGCGCGCAACGAGACGACGATTACCTCCAATGATGTCAAAACCGCGGAGTCGAAACTGTCCCGTCAAATCAACAGCCTGGTCAGCGCGTACTTGAGTAAGCATACGTCTCAAAACGATGTGAAGGGTACGCCAGAGCTGACGCTGACGCCAGTAGCTTCCCCAGCGGTGGGCAGCGTCGTGAACAACGGCACATTTACGCTGATTTTGCATGTGCAGGCGAGTGTTTTGATCGTGCATTTCACTGAGATACAGGCAGCCGCCAGCCAGGAAATCAACGCGGCGTTGAAGCTTGCTAAACGCAATTATGAGCTTATTCCGCAGCAACAGGTGAAGATTGTATACGCGCCGCATTCGCCAAAATATGTTGGCAAAACGCTGTCGCTGAACTTTACAGCTTCAGGGCAAATCGTGCCGCAGGTTTCCACCGATCAAATACGCGGCATTGTGAGCGGCAAATCTCTCGCTAGCGCGCGCGCGGCCCTGTTGAGCCAGCACGGCGGTATAGCAGCCATTCAGGATGTCACGATTACGGTGTATCCGGGTTTCGTCGGCTGGGTTCCGTTCTGGCAGCAGCACATCAACGTGACTTTCAAAACGGCTTCGCCCGTTTCTACGCCGACTCCTGGCCTCACGCCAACACCACACGCGAAAAAATAGCCCGAATAGCGCAATTCGCTGGTGATGTGTAGCCACGTCCGTCCTTTTTTCGTCAATATACTAGAGATGTCGTCAACAAGGCGGGATGGATGAGCAGAGGCCAATGTCAAGATTGATCGCGTTGGACGTAGGTGAGGTCCGTGTTGGAGTCGCGGTAAGTGATGCTGGCGAAATGCTGGCTTCTCCTTATACGACGTTCCATGTCACGCGCGATCGCTCTCAACTCTGGGCATCTATTCGACGGGCGATTGAGGAAACCGAGGCGGCAACGCTGGTCGTCGGTTTGCCGGTGAGCCTGGATGGACAAATACACGCCCAGGGAGAGCGCATACTCGCTTTCGCGGAACAATTGAAACAGCAAGTCAGTATCCCTATCATGTTCTGGGATGAACGCCTCTCGACTGTGGAAGCGAAGCGTTTGCTGGACGAACGAGATCGGGATGATTATGTGGATGAGCGGGGAAAACTCCGCAGGCGCGGACACGCTGCTCAGTCGCGCTCGCGGCGGCGCAAGGGACAGGAAATAGACGCGCTGGCTGCTGCCGTCATCTTACAAGATTATCTGGATCATCTGCGCCGAAGCAGTATATCAGAGGATAGAACCGTATGAAAAGACGAAGCCATCGCGGCGGTATCGTAGCTGTATTGATTATTGGCTTGCTGGTTTTTGGGCTTTCTTACTTTGCTTACAATACCGCTGTGGCGATTTTCCAGCCGGTAAATTCTGTTGGGCAAGGGCATGTGGTCCCCATTCGTATTACACAGGGTGAAACAGCGGCGCAAATTGCCGTTGATCTTCAACAAAAGGGATTGATCCGTAACGCGCTCGCGTTTCGCATCTGGGCGCGTATCAAGGGATTGGATACGAAGTTACAATCGGGAGGTTATACGCATCTGAATACCAGTATGACCATCAGCGATATCGTCGATGAATTGCTGAACGGCCAGCCGGATGTGTTGTATGTGACGATACCAGAGGGTTATCGCATAGAACAGATTGCACAGGCGTTTGCCGGTGTCGGGCTGGCAAAGTTCAACGCGCAGCAATTTGTAGACTATGCCAAACATCCGAGCCAGTTCCCGGATGCCTCCAAATATCCTGTTCTGAAAATGATCCCGCGCGGTGACAGTATGGAGGGCTTGTTGTTTCCGGCAACGTACCAGGTTCCGGTTGATGGCGACGCGCGTCTCGTCATGAATCAGATGCTGACGGCTTTTAATACCTATGTGGCCCAGGCTAATCTGGTGGCAAAGGCGCGGGAAAACGGCTTGAACGAGTACCAGATGGTGATCCTGGCGTCGCTGGTGCAGCGCGAAATTGCTAACATCAAGGATGCGCCGGGCGTGGCCGGCGTCTACTATAACCGTTTCGAGAATAAGATACCCAACGATACGGCGGGCTATCTTGGCTCCGATCCTTCGGTAGAATACGCGCGTGATACGGCCAATCCGCCGCAGCAATACTGGCAAAACCTCCAGGATAGCGGGAGAAATGTCGATCCTGGCAGTCCCTGGAATACCTATACCCATCAAGGTCTGCCGCCGACGCCGATCTGTAGTCCGGGTGTGGCCGTGATGACTGCGGCGGCCTCGCCAACGAAATCAAACTACTTCTACTTTCTCAGTACGAATAAAGGCACTATTGTCTATGCCACTAACTACGCGCAATTTCAGCAGTTGGTGCAGCAATATCTACATTAAGAGAGTACATGGCTGATGATTCTAAACATCTGGGAGGTCATTATCCTGTCGTTGTTACAGGGCGTGACAGAGTTATTCCCTATTAGTAGTCTGGGACACACCGTGATTGTGCCGGGGCTGCTGCCTGGGATTTTTGGTCAAGGCGGCGCTAATCTGGTCAACGATCCCAATTTTCTGCCCTTAATCGTGGCCTTGCACCTGGGGACAAGTATTGCCCTTTTCATCTATTTCTGGCGTGACTGGTTCCAGGTCATTCGTTCACTGTTCACTGCGATCAAAGTTGGTGAGGTGAAGCGGGGAACAGAAGAGTGGGTGAGCTTTCTCATTATTATTGGCTGCATTCCAGCCGGATTGATAGGCGCGTTCCTGGACAAACCCCTCAAGACGCTCTTCGCCTCGCCGTATATCGCTGCCGCCTTTTTGCTGGCGAATGGCTCGTTGCTCTTCCTCGGCGAACAGATGCTCAATTTCTGGTCGGTGCGCCGCGAGAATATGGACGCGAAACAGCGCGAAGCGCAGTTCAGGCCGCTGAGTTCGCTCAATTGGAAAGAGGCGATTGTGGTTGGCGTCGCGCAGTCAATGGCGCTGATACCGGGAATTTCGCGTTCTGGAGCGAGCATGGTGGCCGGCCTGGGCATTCGTCTCAATCACGAAGAGGCGGCCCGTTATTCGTTCTTGCTGGGCGCGCCTTTGATCGGCGCTGCCGCGCTGCTCGAAGTGCCGTCGCTCTTTCACCTGCCCACGGCCTCGCTGCTGTATGTCTTGCTGGGCGTGGTGTTGTCGGGCGTGGCAGCTTTTGTGACCACGAAATTCTTGATGCGCTACTTCCAGACCGGGCGGTTGTATCCCTTCGCCTGGTATTGTTGGGGAGCGGGGGCAGTTGCCCTCGTTTTGCTGGTGGTCGTTCTCCACTATCCCCTGTGAATTACCCAAATTGGCTATCCTGTCCTTTGATGTTCAGGGTAGGACACTTTACACGTTTGGTATACTAGAAGGGCTTTGGGTAGGCCAAAGCGATTATTCTATTTTAGAAGAGGTAGGTATATTTCCTGATGAAGAATCCCATCGTTTACTATGTCGTCATGGCTGTCGGCGTGATCGGTCTGGCTCTGGGCGTGTATTGGACCTTTATCCATCATCATCCCTTGCGCGGCCCCGTGGTTCTGGCCCTCGGCGCCATTCTGCTCATCGCGGGTGTTGTCGGCTTCTTTGTGATGAAGCCCAAAGCCACCGCGTCTTAAGCGTTCCCGTAACGGAATTGTAGCGCGAGTTTTCGGCGGAAAGGAAGAGCTAAGATATGGGAAATCCCAGTCCTGGCTCTTTCATTTTGGGATCATCAAACGGGAAACTAGTTTGATGGTGATAGGCTTATAAAGAAGAAAGGAAGGCAAAGACATGAAAAATCCAGTGGTGTTTTTTGGCGCAATTGTGGTAGCCGTGATTTCACTCGTTCTGGCGATCTATTATGCCATTCCAAATGTGCATCATGTGCTGACCAGCGGCGCAGTACCGGCACAAGATCCACAGCCAACGCACGTTGTGCTGTTCGCGGTGATTTGCGTCATCTGCATTATTGCCGCTCTCGTCACGCGCCCGAAAGCCCGCGCCCGCTAAGTAGTCTGAGATGGATGCCGCGTTATAGCATCTCTGACGGACTCGCGTGGCGGCGCAATTGATCGCGCCAGGGCGTAATCAATCGGCCCCTATAGGCAGGTACAGGCCATTGCTCCTACTGCGCAATCAATTGCGCCGCCACGCGGGTCCATTATTGGTTTACACCACCCAGCGTTTCCCCAACGATCTGCGCGTAGCCCCGCAGAAATTCATCCGCGCTCATAGCCCGTTTCCCTTCGATCTGTACCTGTCTGACGATGAGCGCGCCGTTTCCCGTAACCACTGCCAGCGTTTTACGTCCCTGTTCCTGGGGCGCGTACACCGTACCCGGCTTTACCGTCTCACCCGACACCTGATCGCTGGCCTGAGCAGAGATGATCTTGAGCAGCTTGCCGCGCCAATGCGTATACGCGCCGGGCCAGGGCGTGTAGGCGCGCACTTTGCGGGCAAGCAGCGCGGCTGGCTCTTGCCACGCTATGGCCCCATCTTCTTTGCGCAGCATGTGCGTGTACGACGCCAGCGATGCATCCTGCGGTCGCGGGGTGATCTTTCCGCTTACCCACAATGGCAACATTTCCAGCAGCGTCTTTGCTCCCAATTCCGCCAGTTTGTCCGTCAGGCTGCCAGTAGTGTCGTCTTCATCGATAGGAATGCTGCGCCGCGCGAGCATGGGGCCGGTGTCGATGCCGACGTCGAGCAGCATGATGGTGACGCCGGTCTCCTCGTCGCCCTGCAAGATTGCTTCCGAGATGGGCGAGACGCCGCGATATTTTGGCAGCAGCGAGGCATGAATGTTCAGCGTGCCATAACGCGGCTGATCCAGCACGGCCTGCGGCAGGATTTGTCCAAAAGCGGCCACGATGTAGAGATCGGCGTGTAATTCCGCCAGTTTCGCGCTGTTTTCAGCCTTTTTCAACGATCCTGGCTGCCAGACCGGAATGTGATAATCCAGCGCGGCCTGCTTGACCGGCGAAAACACGATCGCGCGTCC
>DATLSW010000363.1:0-7350 GCA_035533955.1 Ktedonobacteraceae bacterium
ACCGCGTTCAATGTGCCAACGGATGTCCTGCTTGTTCTCTGCCTCGTCGTCGGTATTGCTGGACTGACGATTGGCGTGACCATCGGAGGCGCGTCCGATATTAGCCTGAGCAGCCGTCTTGAAACAGGCGTAGGCAACGCGACCGGACTGTTACTGGGTATTCCACCGGGGATACTGCTCGGCATCGTTGCCGGCGATCTCGGCGGCGGCGCCGCGCAGTCGTGGTGGAGAATTCCCCAGTATCGGGCCGCGGTGGCAAGCGCGAGCGCGGCTATCCTGGGGGCGATCCTGGCCGTCCTGTTCATCGCCGCGTTCCAAAGCGTGCTGCGCGGGAGCGCGCGGCGGCAGCCGTTCCGCCCCGGCGTGGAGCGCGGCCTGCGTGTCGGCATGATTGTCTGCATTGTAGCAAGCACGCTGGTGGGTCTGACTCTGGGAACGGCCCTCGGCAATGATTTGCGAACGAGCTTGATCTCCGGTCTCACTTTCTATATTTTGCCGAACTGGCCCGTGGCGCCGGTCTTCTTCATCTGCTATATGCTTGGCTATTATCGCCTGCCGTTGTACCTGGCGAGCGGCAGTTCGTCGCTGCTAGCATACTTGGCGGGCCGCAACCAGCCCTCACGTATCTTCGACTACTTGCGCCGCTCCTCGCTCTACTGGGATGAATGCGTCTTTTTGCCCCTCCCTGGTCTCAAACGTTCCCTCTATCTCGCGCTTGAGCAGGACAAAAAGCAGACGCTGGAACAGATCGCTTTCATTGTGATGGAACGCCCCACCCAAATCGACCAGGCGCACCCGGTTGCCCTGGAGATCGCGCTGCGCGACCTGGAAGAGCGCGAAACGCTGCCGCAGATTGCTCAGGCAGTGGCGCGTCTGGCTGAGATAGTGCCGCAAGAGGCCCGCTTGATCGATCCACAGTGGGCCGCGCCCTTCGCGCGTTTCGAGGATGCCAGCCGCGAGGCGGCACGCTATGGGACGCTGATCAGCCGCCAGGCCAGGAAGGATGCTCTGGACGAGATGCTGCTCAATCTGAAACGTGTTTCCAGCAGGGTTTTTCCCGATCAAAAGCTCGATCTGCGCCTGCGGGATATTACGCGGCAATGGGCTGCGGCAGCCCAGCAGGAACTGGACAGGATCGCGCAGGCTCCCGAAGAATTCGGCTCTATCGAGAATCCGTATATCTCCGGCGCGGCCCTCAAGCCGCACAGCCAGCAGTTCGTGGGCCGCCATGACCTGGTGCGACGGCTTGAACACGCTCTGCGGCGGGGCGTGGATCGCCCCTGTTTCTTCCTCACCGGCGAGCGGCGCATGGGCAAGACCAGCGCCCTGAATCAGTTGCCTGTTTTGCTGGGAACGCGCTACATCACGCTCATTTTCGATCTCCAGGCGCGCGGCATTTCAGCCAACATCGCGGTGTTCTTGTTCGAGATTGCGCGCGTCGCTTGCCAGGCGCTGGATGACCAGGGCATTCATGTTCCCGCGTTGGAGTATGATATCTTGAATGATGCTCGCCGCGAAAACGAGGCCATGGTCTATCGCTTCTTTGACCAATGGTTGGTGCAGGTCGAGACCACCCTGGAACGCGAGGATCGCATTCTCTTAATCACGTTCGACGAGTTTGAAAAATTTGAGGAGGCAGGCCAGGCACATTTCCTCGATCTCCAGTTATTGCTGGACTGGTTTCGCAGTGTCATTCAGCATCGCCCGCGCCTGGCGCTGCTCTTCAGTGGCGTGAAGACACCCGGAGAGATGGAGACACGTTGGGCCGGCCATTTCGTCAATGTGAAAACGCTGCGCGTCAGTTTTCTCCATCCTATAGATGCGCGCCACCTTATCACGCAGCCGGTGCCGGAATACCCTGGCGATCAGATATTCGGCCCTGGAGTGATTGATGAAATCATCCACGCCACTGGTTGCCATCCCTTCCTGGTGCAGGCAGTTTGCTCCGAACTGATCGATATCATCAACGCCGACACGCGGGATCGCGCGGAACTTGACGATGTAGCTACCGCGCTGGATGGTGTGCTGGATAGCTGGGGAGAAACGTATTTCCGCGACCTGTGGGAACGCACAGATCGGGAGCAACGCCTGTGCCTGCATGCCCTATGCAGCCTCGAACGCGCGACGCTTTCTCAGATCTGCGCTCAGTGCAACCTGGAAGAATATCAGGCGCATCAGATCTTGCAAACGCTGTGCAGACGCGATCTGGCGCGCCTTGAGCATGAAATGTACCAGATCGCGACGCCGATCTTCAGCGCCTGGTTAGCGCGCAATACCCGACCGTAATCGGCTCAACTCCGCCATACTTTCCTCCTGAAGACAAAAAATGATCAGAAGATGATCAGCATTTGTCATGGTTTGCACGCCAAAAATGCTTTACACTGGAAGCAAAACAGAACAGGAGACACTGTCATGCAGAACCGCGATCTATCAGACAAACAGGTTGATGGCAACAGCTTTGAGCAGACGCTGCACGAAGATACCGACGGCACAACAGCGCCGCTTCCTCCGCCGGATATGCGGGTGATCAGATCAGCTGCGCCGCGGGCGACCGCGTCTATCAATGAGGCGCAGCTGCGGGAGACGTTGAGCGAGCTGTATCAGCCCTCTATGGACTGGGCTTTAGAAGATGAGTACGCGGCAGCCGTCTTGCCCTTCCCATCGGCTGCTACAAAAGGTCAATCCCCGTCTGTGCCACCTCTTGCGTTTGAGGCTCCTCTACCAGCGCTATCACCTGCTGCTCGTGTGCAGGCTTCACCGGCGACGAAAAGATATGGCGCCGTTATAGCAATGTTGGGCGGGTTCCTGGAACTTGTCGCGTTTTTCCTCCCCTGGTTTCTCGTGCTTTCATCGTGTGGGGGCGAGATGGAAGTTAGCCCGGCGAGGCCATTCTTGCCTCTCAATGCTCTCTACCTGATCATCGCAGTGACTTCCACACTGCTTGGCCTAGCGGTTTACCGTCACCGGGGAGCCAGGCAACCGCTCTGGGCTTCTATACTCCATCTCGTTCTCACCATCATTGGTCTGCTCAACATTCCGATCATGAGTCTCTTCATGATCGGGATAGCGACGGCGGTTAAAGCGACGCTGATCGGTTTCTGGGCGGCGCTTATAGGCTGCATCACATCGCTTTGCGGCAGTATCTGGATGATTGTGGATAGGGATGGACAACCCAGAAGATGAAAGGAGAATGTAATATGCCAGAACAGACACCTTTGCTGCCCGCGACACCGGCCAGGGCATGGTATTGCCGCGGCTGCGGCTTGCGCATCGTTGCAGAAAGCGGCGTGTGCGCGCGCTGCGGCTATCCGCTGGATAGCGCGGAAGAACAGCGCCTGCTAGTTGACGTGACAAAAGATTTGCGGAATTTCGCGGGCGCGGGCGGAGCCAATCTCCCGGCAGGCGCTGTTCTCCATCTTTCAGCGCCGACGATTCGCGCCCTGCGCCGTGCCGCGTCCTTCGGAGGAGCAGAGAGAACGGTGGGCTGGCTGATCTGGCGCTATCAGATGCGATTGGCGGAATTGCATGAGCCGGGCAGAGAGATGATTCCACCGGCGGAACTCTCGCGGCAGCCAACCGTCGCTCCAGTGGTTCAGCGAGCGTCGCCGCCAGTTTTTGCGCCGCCAGCGCCGCCGACTGTCTACACCAACGCGCCGCCCACATTCGCTGGCCCTCTTCCCGCGCAGGCGCTGCCCGCGCCGCCCACGCTTCGCCCCAATCACGTTGCCACACTACGCCCGCTTGTCGATTCACCCGCCGGGTTGATGGTGGCGCTGGGAACGTTTCTCATTCTGATCGCCATCCTGGCGCTGCCGTTTTTACGCCAGTTCTCTTCATTGGCTATTGGCGTCACGATCGGGGCGCAGCTCTTCTTCGCCGCGATGGCCGCCGCGACCCATCGTTCCGCGCATTTCCGCGAATTCTCGCGGATGTACGCGGTATTCTTCGCGATCACCGTTCCTTTGCTGGTCATCGACATTATCACCCTCTATAGCGGAGCAAACATCTCCATCATCATCGCCATGGCGGCATTCTATGCTGCTGTGACCTATGGGGCATTCGCCATTTATCAACGGTTCAGCCCCTTCGGCTACCTGAGCATGATATCGCTGGTAACGGCCGTTATCGCGTGTGTATTGGCCTTCCCCGGCGGCTCTTCGTGGGTCGCCAGCGCCACCCTGCTGCTGGCGCTAGTTGGGCTGGCTTCCGTGCAGCGTATAGGTGGCCGCGTCCCTTCACCGCTTGAGCGATTGTTCGATACCACCTGGGCGGTATTACGTCCTCCCGCGCGCGTTACCATGCTGATCATCGCGCTGCTGAACGCCGTTGTCTCCGTGCCATTGATGGCGTTCGCCATCATGCTGGATATCGTTCCATCGCAAACGGTGACGATTGACAGTCCGGCATCGCTCTCCACCGAAGTGACACTGCTCCTGCTCCTGCTGTGGCTCTGTCTCTACGTCCGGCGCATCCAATGGCAGCAAGGACATTCCTTCATCACCCTCCTTTCGCTGCTGTGCCTGTTATCGATTATTCATGCTTTGCAACTTCCGCCTGTTTTTGTGGATACTGGCTATGCGCTGGCGCTGATCAGCGTTGCCGCGTTCTATGATTTCATTGGTCGCGCCCGCCCGCGTTTCATGCACCTCTACATTAGACCCGGCCTGTTCCTGGATGGTCTCGCGCTTTTTCTGATCGCTCTGACGCCGCTGCTTGTCGCGCCGCTCGTGCCAACGCTCGCCTTTACCTCTATGACGGTGACATTTTCTCCGCTCGCTCCTCCCTTTCCGTTCGCGGGATCAACGCTCAATATGTTAGTGGTCTTCGCGCTGGGAGTAAGTTGTTTGCTCTCGGTTGGCATCGTCATTCGCCGCGCCAGGATGCCTTTTGCCCTCACAGGCGCTTTCGCAAACGCCAATCAGTGGCCCTGGGGGCTCTTGCTCAGCGGCGCGCTTTTCATCTGGACATACAGCGCCGTTGTAGTATGGGCGAGGGCAAATGCATTCTGGTGCTTCTTCGCGCTCACTCTGCTGCTGACTGCCCTGGCGATGCTGGTGCGCTGGAAAGCAGGAACACGTTGGTCGCATCCATTGGATGTCCTGGCATTGGGGAGCGCTGTTCTCACACTGCTCGTTTCGCAGCAATGGGGCCACATGGAACTCGTGCTGTTTGCCCTGGCGATCATCTTCTACGCCGTTTTATTGGTACAGCGGCGTTCGGCCTGGTTGTTCATCCCATTCATCTTCGCGCTTTTTGGACTGCCTTTCCTGTTTCAAAGCGATATCAGGCTGATGCTGGCCGTGAGCATATTCCTGCCGTTCGTGGCTGCCATGCTCCATCGCCTATCAGGGATGCAGGTGAGTTCGAGCTTTTCCTTCAAGATCAGTAAAGAACGCCTCAACGCGGCGTGGGAATGGGAATGGCCGCTGGTCGCCTATGCCCTGATCTGCGGGGCGAGTCTCATCTTCAATAAGGGGTGGTCGGGAGTACTCTATCCGTGGATGCAGGTGCAGCTATCACCGGCTGTCGGCATAACTGCCGTGGCGCTGGTCTGGTATGGCTGCGCCGGATTGGCACGCTCCAAGGGATGGCTCTTTCTGGCTGTAGCGTTTGCCCACGCCGCGCTCTTCTTCATCTTTCAGCAATGGTGGACGTTGGCGGCAGTAACCCTGAGCGGAGCGTTGGTGGGGCTAGTCGCGAGCCGCCTGGCTGGGAAGCTGTGGGCTTTCCCGTGGTACGCGACGGCGCTGCCCGGCGCGATCATGCTAGGGATAAGAGGCACGGCTGATTCACATCTGCTGGCGATCTGGCTCTTGCTCGGCGTCGCAGGACTGATTGTCCTCGTCGCGTCCCTGGAAAAGTACAGCGCGGGGAACTGGTTGGCGGCGCTCTTCGCCGCCTGGTCGTTCGGCATCGCAGCTCAGCGACAGAACACGCTATTTCTATTCGTGGCCGCGCTGTCTTGCGCGTCTGCAGCCGTGGTCATCAGCGCTTTGATGAGCAGAGAGCGGGGCATTACTCGTCTGCGCTCAAAAGCGTTCCTCACCTATCCACTTCCGGCCTACGCGCTGCTCCTCGTGGCGGCGACGTCGATGGGCATTGGCGAAACACTCGCGCCATTCTCGCAGTTTCCCGTGTGGGCGGCGCTGCTGCTGGTGGCTATCGTCATCTTCCTGGTCATGCTTATCGAGCGTGTGCCGGAAGCGGTTGTGCTGGTCGCCGCATTCGCGGCGTGGGCAATCGCGCGCGGGGGGCTGGAGTCCTGGCAACTCGTACTGGCATACAGTGTTTTCTGCGCGGTGATCTTCCTTTCGCAATTCGTATGGAGAACGCTGCGGCCCGCTACACGCTGGTTGACGCCAGAGACGCTTCCACGCGCGCTGGCGCTGGGCGGGCAAACGCTAGTCGTGTTGTTTGCGTTTGCTTCGAGCGTGACACCAAATCAAGGCGCGATGGTACAGGCAGGAGTATTCTCGCTGCTGATCTTGACCGGACTGACGGCATGGTTTGCCAACATGCAGCCCGTCTGGCAACGACGGTTCTGGAGCAACTACAGCGCTGGTTTGCTGCTGGCGTTGGCAATGATGTGGGAACTGTACGCGCTGGCTGGTTCCACGCTCCCACTTGAAGTGCTGATCATCCCCCCAGCCAGTTACCTGTCCGTCACCGCGCCATTCCTCATACGCGCGAAGACGATTCCAGGAGGCCAGCCCGGCGGATATATCGCCGCGGTGATCGGGTCGCTGGCGCTCCTCTTGCCGTCGTATCTTGCCAGCCTGGGCAGTCAGGGCGCTCTTGGCGCTATGCCAGGCGCGTTGCTGGCGGTACTCCTGCTGCTGGGAGAGTCGCTAACCCTGTTCTTGCTGGGAATGATGGTACGAGTGCGGTTCTTCATTCTCGGCGGAGCCGCACTGGTCGTGGCGGGAGCGATACGGGCGCTCTTCTATGCTATCACCAGTACAGGTGAGCCGGCGCTGCTTGTCTGGGTGGCGCTGGCGCTTTCAGGGATGGCGCTGCTAGCAGGAGCAACGTTCGTCACACTGAGCCAGCACGGCTCCTCGATCAAACAAACCCCCTGAGTTCACTTGCTCTGGCATATGCCTGGCTGGCCTCGCGCGCGCGCCCCAGTTTCCGCAAAATGTTGCCGCGACATTCGAGGAGATCGGGGTCGTCGGGCGCGCCCTGGAGCAACTGGTCATACACAGCCAGAGCCTCGTCATAGCGCGCGAGGAAAAAGAGAGCGTTACCTCTGCGTTCGTCTGCCGCTCCAGCGTTGTCGCGCCGCACGGCCTCCTCGTATGCCAGGCGAGCTTCGGTGGGATGTTTGAGTTTCGCCAGGATGTCGGCTTT
>DATLSW010000364.1:0-8673 GCA_035533955.1 Ktedonobacteraceae bacterium
ACAAATTGCGGAAAGCGCGAGGTCGAGAATTCTTTATACGTCGTGTCGCCCAGCACGAGAGCAAGCTTCCCATCTGATCGCGCCTGTACGCTGATGAGACGGAATAACTCCGCGTCGTAGTGCGCGAACTGCTGCTCCCGTGAGAGGGCTAGCTGCTCCTGCCAGGTACGCTCCATCCACTGCTGCATCTCCGTCGTCACAGGCATGCGCAGCGACGGATTGTAGGTAATAGCAAGCTGATCGGGACGATAGAAGCCGCGCGCGAGCATCTCAAATTCAAGCATGTCACTCCCATTCAATGGTGGCAGGCGGCTTGGAGGTGATATCGTAGACGACGCGATTGACGCCCGGCGCTTCGTTGACGATGCGATTGGAGATGCGCGCCAACAGGTCAGGAGCGAGGCGCGCCCAGTCCGCCGTCATGAAATCTCCGGTTGTCACGGCGCGCACGGCCACCACGTTGGCGTAGGTACGTCCATCGCCCATCACGCCCACACTCTGCAAGGGCGTCAGCACGGCGAACGCCTGCCCAAGCTGGCGATAGACTCCGGCGCGGCGAATCTCCTCGGTCACAATGGCGTCGGCTATGCGCAGCGTCGCCAGTCGCTCCTCGCTCACCGCGCCGATAATGCGAATGGCGAGGCCGGGACCGGGGAACGGATGCCGCCAGACCCACTCTTCCGGCAGGCCGAGAGCCAGCCCGATCTCGCGCACCTCGTCTTTGAAGAGCGTGCGCAGCGGCTCGACCAGCTTGAATTTCATGCGCTCCGGCAGGCCGCCCACGTTATGGTGCGTCTTGATACGCGCCGCCGTCGTAGCTGTGTCGTGGCTGGTACTCTCGATCACATCCGGGTAAAGCGTCCCCTGGGCCAGAAAGGCGATCGGCCCCGTCAGCTTCTCCAGCCGCTCGGACTCCTGCTCAAAGACGCGAATGAACTCCTCGCCGATGATGGCGCGCTTCTGCTCAGGATCAATCACGTCCGCGAGCCGCGCCAGGAAACGCTGGCTGGCGTCAACAGGCACAAGCGGTATCTCCAGGTGATGGCTGAACGTCTCAACTACCTGCTCGGCCTCGCCCGCACGCATACAGCCGGTATCGACGAAAACACAAGTCAGGCGGTCGCCGATAGCCTTGTGAACAAGCAGCGCCGCGACAGCAGAGTCCACGCCGCCGGAAAGGGCGCAGATGACGCGCTCGTTGCCGACGAGGCGGCGAATTTGCGCAACGGACGTTTCGATCACTGAATCAGGCGTCCAGCCGGGCGTGCAGCCGCAGACGCGGAAGAGGAAGTTGCGAATAATGGCGTTGCCTTGCGGCGTATGCGACACTTCCGGGTGAAATTGCAGCCCGATCAACCCGTCGGCGTTGGCGATAGCGGCAACGGGCAGCGTTTCAGTACGGGCCAGCACAGTAAAGCCATCGGGAAGTTGATCGACGCTGTCGCCGTGGCTCATCCAGACGGGCAGGCGCGGCACTGGCTGATCCGTGTCCGCCATGCCCTCGAAAACGCGGAAGGCAGCGGGATAGTGCGCCGCGCCCGGCAATATAGCGACGGTAGCCGGGCCATATTCGCGCCGCTCTACGTTCTGCGCGACGTGACCGCCCAACTGGTGGGCGAGCAAATGCATCCCGTAGCAAATGCCCAGTACAGGCAGGCCGCTGGCAAGAATGGCAGGATCGCAGGCTGGAGCCTGATCATCGTAGACGCTGGCCGGGCCGCCTGAGAGGATAAAGCCTTTGATATCAAGCTGCGCGTTCGCTTGCAACTGTGCCAGCGTAGTCGTCGCCGGGACAAGTTCGCTGTACACCTGGCTTTCGCGCACGCGGCGCGTGATTAGACGGCTATATTGAGATCCGAAATCAAGGACGATGATGGCCTGGCGGCGCTCCGCAGATTGCATCGGTTTCCTTTCTGTGTATGAGATGTGATGCACAGCGGGTTCATCCGCGCGGGCCGCCGGCGACGTAAATGATCTGGCCGTTGACGAAGCCAGCCTCCTCCGATGCGAGAAAGCAGATTACGTTGGCGATATCGCGCGGTTGCCCAACGCGGCGCACGGGGATCGTTTTGGAAGCCTGGGCGATCACCTGGTCGGGATCGAGACCCTGGCGGCGAGCGGTCGAGCGCGTCATTTCGGTATCGATAAAGCCGGGGGCGACAGCGTTGGCTGTGATGCCAAAAGGGCCAAGTTCAACGGCGAGGGTGCGCGTTAGGCCCTGCAAACCGGCTTTGGCGCTGGAATAATTGGCCTGCCCGCGATTGCCCAGCGCGGACGTCGAAGAAAGCGAAACAATACGCCCATACTTCTGCTGCACCATATATTTCTGCGCGGCGCGGCTACAAAGAAACGCGCCTTTGAGATGGACGTTCAGCACCGTATCCCATTCCTCTTCGGACATTTTGAAGAGCAACTGGTCACGCAAAACCCCGGCATTGTTAACAAGAATATCCAGGCGTCCGAAATGCTGCGCCGCCTGATCGATGGCGTCTTGCACCATCGCGCTATCGGTAACGTTGCAGTGCAGCGCCATCCCTTCCACGCCAATGCTATCAAATTCCGCCAGGACTTGCTTGCAGCCTTCACCGTCGATATCGGCCAGCGCGACACGCGCGCCCTCCTCGGCCATACGCAAAGCAGTGGCCGCGCCGATACCGCGCCCGGCGCCAGTGACAAACGCAACCCGTCCTTCAAGTCGTCCCATGCTGTGGTTTCTCCTATTCTCACAAAATACCATGAACTATGCAGGGTGCAATGATGAACTTTCACATGAGTATATCACACGGAGACAGCAGCAATTGTAAGGTCAGGGGTCTGGAGTGGTAGAAGGGATCGAAGCATGACCGGAACGTCCGCCTCAGCAGGAACGGGCTGGAGCGCATCTCTACAGCGCGCGCGGAGCAAGGCTCAACGCGGCATGACCGGAGTCGCGCTCAACAGACCGCCTGGGGCAGCATTCAACAGCCCAGTGGCACCCAGACGATCACCCCCTACCACTGCCTATAGTATACACGCATCCCCTTTCTCCGGCGTTCGTTATCACTTCACTTCAGCTTATTCATATTATGAATAGCGATGAAGTTTGTAGTGTGCAATAATCACCACTCAGCAGGATGTTATAGTCAATAAAGCAGGGAAGTTAGATAAGAGTCTTATGTAAGACAGAAAGCATTCTTCCCTGGCCGCGTTGTATCATAAGAGTAAAGGGCAGCTTCCTGCTCTTTTTGATCATTCATCAGTAAGAGAGAAACACCATGCGACGAATCGCCATATTGGCAGAAGGCCACTTTGAATGGCATTATGGGAAAACCGCGACCGGCGTGATCCGCTATAGCAAAGACGCCGTTGTTGCCGTCATCGACAGCGCGAAGGCCGGGCAGGATGTAGCCCACGCGCTCAATGCCGACCTGGGCGCGGGCATCCCGGTGGTGCGCGATATCAACGAGGCGCTGACCTATCACCCGGATACGCTGCTGATCGGCATCGCGCCGATGGGCGGGGCGCTGCCACCGGAGTGGCGCTGGCAATTGCTGGCAGCCATCGACGCCGGACTGAACATCGTGAGCGGCCTGCACTTCTTTATTTCAGATGACGACGAGTTACGCGCTGCCGCCGCGCGGCGCGGCGTGATGATCTGGGACGTGCGCCGCCCGCCCGATGAGAAGCGCGTCGCCCGCTTTCTCCCACATCGCCCCGGCAGCCACACGGTACTGCTGGTTGGATCAGACTGCGCGACCGGCAAAATGACCGCCGCGCTGGAACTGGATCGCGAGGCGCAGCGGCGCGGCTTGAATAGCGCGTTCGTCGCCACGGGGCAGACTGGCATCATGATCTCCGGCAGCGGCCTGCCGGTAGATCGCATCATCAGCGATTTCGTGACCGGCATGGTGGAGAAGATGGTGCTTGAGTTCAGCGCAGAACACGATTGGGTCTTTGTGGAGGGACAGGGCGCGCTCAACCACCCCGGCTATTCGCCGGTGACGCTCGGCCTCATCCACGGCTCGATGCCTGATGCTATGATCTTTTCGCATAAGTTCGGCACGACGGCCATCGATGGCTATGACGACTGCGCTTTTCCCCCGCTGAAACGTATGATCCAGTTGAACGAGGACACGGTCAGTTGGGTGCGGCCCGAACGTCCCTGCAAAGTCGCGGGCATCGCGCTGGTGACGTATGGCCTGAGCGACGACGAGGCGCGCGCGGCCATCCAACAGGTCGAAGAGGAAACCGGCCTGCCCGCGACCGATACGCTGCGCTTCGGCGCGGGCAAGTTACTGGACGCTCTGTTGTAGGGGCGTGGGCTTGCCCCGCCCTGGCGAACCCTTGTGATCAACCACGTCCCGTTTTTGGGCGGGGCAAGCCCACGCCCCTACAGATATCGCTTCCACCCCTTACGCGGCGCGCTTGCGCCGCTTCTTGCGACTCCGCAGGATGAACCAGAGCGGGACAAGCACGGCGAGCAGCACGAGCGCAATGGCAATCACCGTCGTAATCACGTTCGCCAGCGCGGCCTGCTGCGGCGTGGTGGCGATGCCGGGAGGATAGAGACCGGTGATGATGAAGCGCGGCGTGCCGCCGACGTGGATGGTTTGCGCGATCTGCTGGCCGGGGATATCGATCATCACCACGTCGCCATTGCTCAGCGCGACAAAGCCCAGTTGCCCATCGCTGGTAATCGCTACCGCCTGCGGCGCGGCAGACAGGTGATAGACATGGCTCGGCTCGTGCGGCAGCGCCGACCCCGGACTCGGCGGCGTAAGCACGTCAAGCTGCTGGCGCTGCTGATCGGGAACGTAGATTTCGCCCGTCACAGCGTCGTAATCCATCGTGCCAAGTGTACCGCCGCCGCTCAGCAGCGTTGTCGCCTGAAAAGAACTGATATCGACCGCGTCTATAGCGCCGCTGCGCGTTGAGACGTAGACGTTCGTGCCTTGCGGTACAACCAGGTTTTGCGGCTCGCCCTTGATGGCAACGTTCGCGATCTGCTTGAGGCTGCTGGTATCGAAGACAAGCAGCGTAGTGGCAGTCGCGACCCAGAGTTGGTCGCCGCTGTCGGTCGGTGAGACGGTATTGGCGATGGCGACGCCGTTGACGGGGCTGGCGGTAGCAAGCGTATGCAATATTTTGCAAGTTGTGGCATCGATCTGGGTAACGCCGGTTACGTTGTTCGCGGCGACGAAGATCGTATTAGTCGCTGCGTCATAAGCCATCACAGAGGGCTGACCCGGCACGCGCGCGGTGCAAATGGCCTTCTCGGTTTTCGTGGAAAGCATCGTCACCAGCCCCAATGTCGGCTGCGTCACGAAGAGGAAACGCCCATCGATGGTCAGGTAGAGCATGTGCGGATCGCCGCCAATGGAAAAGTTGCCGGTGACGGCCCGCTGCGCGATATCGATCACGCTCACGCCGTGACCGCCGCCCGCCACATAAGCCAGATTCGGCGCGCCGCCGTCGGCCTGAGCGGGCAAAGGCGACAATCCAAATAAAGCGCAGGCCGCGAACAGGCAAAGAGGAATGATCAATCGGACGATTTTCATAGTGCGTTCAACCCTTTCAACCTATGCCTGTCCCTGCTTCACTGTTGGCGTAAGCGACAGCCACGATGACCCGGACGTCCCTAGCACATAGACTGCCGTTGGATAGGATAGCGACAGATACACTTGCGAAGGGTTGGCGGGATTAACGGCCAGCACGGCCAGATTCCCACTGATGTGCGGCAGTGCCTGCCAGGTGCGCCCGCCGTTGCTGCTGCGATAGACGGCCAGTCCCGTTTTACCATAAAGGACCTGAGACTGCGTGGGAGACACGGTCAGCGCGGCATATGACGCCTGTTCGTTCACCATACTGAAGGTCGCGCCGCCATTCGAGGAGACCATCACACCGGCATCGCCGGAGGCGTAGATTGGGCTGCCGGGACCCGCCGTGACCATGTCGGAAACGCCGCCGGTAATGCCTTTCAGAGCTTGCCAATGCTGCCCGCCGTCGCTGCTGCTGGCAACGCCATCATCGCCGTAGGCAATCAGGTGGCCGGGCGCGCCGGGAACAACAAGCAAACCTAAAAGATTGCCGAAGGGCAGTTTCCCCACCGGGGCGAAATGACGCCCGTCATCTTTGCTCATCCACAAGCCGGTCGTCCCGTGATCAGGAAGATAGAGATAGAGCTGGTCGGGCGTCTGATTGCCGGCCGCCACAAAAAAGAGATAGCTGCTGGGGATAGTTGTCGCCGCGCTGGCAAGCGTCCAGGTGCGACCCTCGTCCGCGCTGGTATACAATCCCAGCGTGTCATGCGTCGCCTGCGAGGGCAGCGTCAGCACATAGAAACGCCGCGAGTTAAGCGGACTCTGAGTCAGAGAATAGCTCATGGAGCCATACATCGGTTGATGCGTCCCTCCAGCCACCTTCGTCCAGCTCTGGCCGTCGTTCGTCGAACGGAAGAAGCCATAGTGAGTCGCCAGCAGCACGACATGATCAGGCAGCACAATCATTGAGTGGACATGATTGGCGGCGACGCCGAAGCCATTGACGGGAACCGTCAACGCGGCATCGCTCGATGGCGACGGCGGAGTCGTCCCCCCGCTGCAAGCGGCAAGCAACAATGTTACGAGGGCAACACAGCAGAGCAAAACGATTGGAACACGGCGCGCGCGCCGTTGAGCAGCGTTCGCAAATAAAAGTCTATACATAGCTTATTCACCTTACAATGCAATTTAGATGTTTCTCAGGCCGTTGACGTCTCGCGAGTGAGATAGGTTTCGCTCGCGGGAACAATAGGCTCTCTGGGCTAGGCCGAGGCCGTGAACTGCACCTTTGCTTCGTGCAGGACATTATCAGCAGTACGTACCGCGACACGTATTTCCCATCTGCCGCTCATAGCAAGCAGACCGCTCGCGGTAAAATGGCCCTTGCCGTCAGATTGCATAGGAATATTGTCGGTTCCCATATCCATCGTCAGCATCGTGGTAAAGAGCGTCACATTGGCCTGGGTCACGGCCTGCCCACTGCTGGCACTGGTGGCTGTGACCGTGAACTGGTTCTCACCGAGGTGATCAGGTGAGATACTCAAATGAACGTTCAGCGCGCCATCGGACGTTTTACTGGTCGTCTGAAACGCGCTCGCGGGCGTCGCGGTAGCTGATGACGAAGATTGCCCCGATGATGAACTATTGCACGCCGCCAGGAAAGTAGCACACAGCAGAAGACTGAGCAACAAACAGGCTATACGAACCATTTTCTTCACTGCACAGGTATCCCTTCCGTCGCGGAATTGTTGAGTAATGCATCTTGTCTCGCCTCCTCGGCACGCTGCTTCTCATCTTGCTTTTGCAGCCAGCGAATAAATAGCCCGCTCACCATCACGATGTACATCAGGTTACTGGGTATCCACATAATCAGGCCGCCGAGTTGCTGGTCAGTGGCGGCGGACAACCCCCAGAGGCGCGGCGCGTTGATGTAGGGCGCGTAGAGCGGCGGCGCGAACGTTAAACCTGCCCCTAACAATGTCATAGGCATTCCGGCCAGAAACATGTAGAGCAGGCTGCCGCCAATGCTCAACCGCGGCAGATCTTCTTCGAGCGGGCTGAATACCGGCCACCAGAAGATCAAGCCGAAGACGATAAACGTCAGGTGTTCGAGCAGGTGAACGCTCTCGTTCACCAGTGTCAGATCATAGAGAGACGGCGCGTGCCAGATAAAGAGATCCGCGTTGAGCAGTATAAACGCGACATAAGGCCAGGTAATGATCTTCGCGGTCTTGAGAATCAAGCGATGGCGCAGCAACGGCTTGATAAGCCAGCCCGGCGTGCCGATCACCATCAGAGGCGGACCTACAAGACTGAGCAAGAGATGCTGCACCATGTGAACGCTGAACAGGTAATGATCGCCGATATAGTCAAGCGGCGAAAACAGCGCGAAAAAAATAATAGCGACGCCCAGCAAGAAAGAAACCGCCTGCGACACCTTTACGTCTTCCGCGAGGTGGTACTTTAGGCGCAAAGGCCCGACGGCATACACGTACAAGCCAATCACGAGCGCCGTACCGACCAGAATGGACGGCTGCCAGTCCCACTCGGTCAGCCAGAATGGCATATTCATGGAACATCTGATTTCATTTGATCTCGCAGTCCGCGATAGACTCTGTTACTACTGTCGTACTGTAGTATAGAACCGGTAATCTGTCAATGACATCAGGATCAATCCCTATTTTTCACCTGAATCCGCGCCTCGCCCGGCAGATGTTTCTAGCTCCGCGCTGTAGGGGAAAAAATAGGGATAGTTCCTCTAGACACAACACGCTATCCGCTTTATGCTTATTGTATCAAGAGGGTCGCTTGTCGGCAACATTTGAGAATCTGAGATACACTCTCTAGAAGAGAGGAAGAGGTTTTCGTAGAAATGAATAGCGCCATAAAAAGAAATAACCATAAGGAAAACGAGGTACAGATTCGGCCTCTGCTTTCACAAAAGCGCCTGGTGCAAATTCTGGGCGCGTTATGGTTGATTGATGGGCTGTTGCAATTGCAACCCCAGATGTTTACCATGAATATGGTCAACGGCATCATGCTACCAATTATCCAGGCGCAGCCGTCGCTGATTGCCACCAGCCTGAACTGGATTGTCGCTGTGACCACCGATAATCTCACGCTCGTCAATCTGATCATCGCCGTGGTGCAGATC
>DATLSW010000365.1:0-9965 GCA_035533955.1 Ktedonobacteraceae bacterium
ATCGGCGAAGCCGGCGCGGATGATCCTTCCTACGTCAACGCGCTGGATCGGCGTACCGGCCAGCCCTACACGAGCGCGCAGCAGGTGGAGGAAGCGGTGACAAGGCGATGAATACCATTGTTGAAACAAAAGTAACCTATCTGGAAGCCATCAGCCAGGCCATGCGCGAGGAGATGCGCCGCGACGAGGCCGTCTTTCTCATGGGGGAAGACGTGGGAACTTATGGCGGCGCGTTCAAAGTCAGCGCCGGTTTGCAAGCAGAGTTCGGGCCAGAGCGCGTCATCGACGCGCCGATGTCAGAAGCGGCCATCATCGGCTCGGCGGTGGGCGCGGCCATGATGGGGATGCGCCCCATCGCCGAGATGCAGTTTATCGATTTCATCACCTGCGGCTTCGATCAGCTCGTCAACATGGCGAGCAAGATGTACTGGCGCTCCGGCATTCCGCTGCCGCTGGTCATTCGCGGGCCTTCCGGTGGCGGCACGCATGGCGGCCCGTTCCACTCGGTCAGCCCCGAAGCATGGTTTTTCCATGTGCCAGGCATCAAGATCGTCGCGCCCGCTACGGCCTATGACGCCAAAGGGCTGTTGAAAGCGGCCATCCGCGACAATAATCCCGTGCTGTATCTTGAGCATAAATATCTCTATCGCCTGCCGGAACTGCGCGAAACGCTGCCGGAAGGCGATTATATCGTCCCCATCGGGCAGGCATTGGTGCGCCGCGAGGGCGAGGATATGACCATACTCACCTATGGCGCGATGGTGCATCAATGCCTCAAGGCCGCGCAGGCGCTTGAGGAAGCGGACGATCTGAGCGTTGAAGTGGTTGATCTGCGCAGCCTCGCGCCGCTTGATCGCCAGACGATCATTGCCTCGGTCAAACGCACCAATAAAGTCCTGATCGTGCATGAAGACACCTTGACGGGCGGCATCGGCGCGGAACTGGCGGCCGTGCTGGCTCAGGATGTCTTCGAGTACCTCGACGGCCCCATCACGCGCGTGGCCGCGCCTGATGTGCCGTTTCCTTATGCCCCTTCACTTGAGGAGGCATATTTGCCCAACGCGGACAAGATTCTCGCGGCAGCGCGCGTGCTGGCCGCGTATTAGATACATGAACAAAGGAGTTTTTGTATGTCAACGCCGGTAAAGATGCCTCGCTTAGGCGAGTCGGTAGCGGAAGGAACTATCGGGGCATGGCTGAAAAACGAAGGCGACCTGATTGAGCAAGACGAATCGCTGGCCGAGATCGAAACTGATAAAATCAATGCCGAATTGCCGTCTCCCGTGGCGGGTCGCTTGGCGAAAATTCTTGTGCCGACGGGCGCGACCGTTCCCGTCGGCACCGATATTGTGCTGATCGAAGAGGACGCGGATGTCGCTGCTCCCGCTCCCGCGCGCGAGGCTCCCGCCCCGGCGGTGAGTACGCCCGCCAGTGCGAGCGCGGCCCCCAGCAACGGCGCGGATCGCGCCGCCATGCCAACGAGCCGCGGCGAAGAAGAGCGACAGCGCATCTCACCATTGGCGCGCCGCCTGGCCCAGGAGCATGATCTCAATCTGAACCAGATCGCCGGAACGGGCGCGGGTGGGCGCGTGCGCAGAGATGATATCATGGCCTATCTCTCGCAGCGCGAGACCGCGCTGCCAACTGCTCCCGTGGCCGTCGCGCCGCCGCGTTCGGCTTCTACGCCCGCGCCGGCCGTATCTGCCCCGACCAGCACTGTTGGCGAAGACGAGGAACTGGTCACGCCCGGTCGCATGAGGCTGGCGATTGCCGAGCATATGGTGCGCAGCAAGCGCACGTCGCCGCACGCGACGACAGTAGTTGAAGTCGATATGACCAACATCGCGAAATGGCTGGAGAAGCACAAGGACGAGTTCAAGCGGCGCGAAGGCCACAGCATCAGTTACGTGCCTTTCGTCATGAAGGCCGTCTGCGAGGGTATTCGCCAGTTCCCGTTCCTCAATTCGAGTTGGACGGAGGACAACAAGATCATCGTCAAGAAGCGTATCAACCTGGGCATTGCCGTCTCCACGGACGCCGGATTGGTCGTGCCGGTGGTGCATGACGCCGACCAGTATACGCTGGCCGGGCTGGCGAAGCAGGTGTGGGGCGTCGCCCAGCGCGCGCGTGCCAACAAGCTCACCGTGCAGGATATGCAAGGCAGCACCTTTGTCGTGAATAATCCCGGCACTTTTGGTACAATAATTTCAGTGCCGATCATTAACCAGCCCCATGCCGGTATCCTGAGCATGGATTCGGTGGTGAAGCGGCCCGTGGTCATTGAAGACGACGCCATCGCCGTGCGCTCGATGATGTACCTGTGCCTGTCGTTCGATCACCGCGTCCTGGATGGCGCGGGTGCGGGCGGCTTCTTGCAGGCCGTGCGCAACAAATTGCAGAGCTACGGGCGTGAAATCGATGTGTATTAGTGATGCATCTCTATGGCAAAGCCAATTGACCTTTGCGGTTTTCCTCTGTATAATGGCGCAAGCCAGGAGCGGCGTGATCCCTGTTTTATGACGATCCGCCTTGAGGATACTGCAAAGATGGAACGGGAAACCAACATGGCAACGATCATTCCGGAACGCCGCCCTGAGTGGCTGCGAGTGCGACCGCCGAAAGGCGAGAATTACCAAAACCTGAAACAGCTCATGCGCAGCAAAGAACTGCACACGGTCTGCGAGGAGGCGCGTTGCCCCAACATCGGCGAGTGCTGGGGCCACAAAACCGCCACTTTCATGATCCTGGGCAGCGTTTGTACGCGCAGTTGCGGCTTCTGCGCCGTCGCGACGGGGCGTCCACTTGGCCTGGACTGGGAGGAGCCGAAGCGCGTGGCCGAGGCTGCGCAGAAGATGGGACTGCGTCACGCCGTCGTCACCTCAGTCAATCGCGACGAACTGAAGGACGGCGGCGCGGCTGTCTTCGCCGCGACGATTCGTTGGATTCGCCGCCTGAACCCGGAGTGCCGTGTTGAGGTGCTGACGCCCGATTTCAAAGGCGCGCGCGCAGCCTTGCAGGTTGTCATGGACGCCAGACCGAACGTTTTCAACCATAACGTGGAGACAGTCCCGCGCCTCTACCGGCGCGTGCGCCCGCAGGCGATCTACGAGCGTTCGCTGCAAGTGCTGAAATGGGCGAAGGAGATGAATCCAGCTACGCCCACCAAGTCCGGCTTCATGCTCGGATTGGGCGAAACCTGGGATGAAGTGATCGAGGTCATGCATGATATGCACGAGCATGATGTTGATATCCTGACCATCGGGCAATACCTGCGCCCGTCATTCGATCATCTGCCCATTCAACGCTACGTGCCGCTCGAAGAGTACGCGGCGTTAAAGGTCGAGGGTAAGAAGATGGGCTTCCGTCACGTCGAGGCGGGTCCGTTTGTGCGCAGTTCCTATCACGCCCACGAACAGGCCGATGATGCCATCAACGCGAGTAGCGAGGGCAGCGGCCTATGAAAACAACGGTCAACGGCGTCACGCTGGCCTACAACGATCACGGCGCGGGCTGGCCCATCATTTTCCTGCACGCCTTTCCCTTGAATCGCAGCATGTGGGAGGGCGAGATCAAGGCGCTGCTCCCGCTGGGAAGCTATCGACTGGTGGCGTTGGACTGGCGCGGCTTCGGTGAAAGCGAGATCGCCGGGGATAGCTCAACCATGGATCTGTTTGCCGACGATGTGGCTGGCCTGATGGATAGGTTGGGCATGCAGGATGCTATTCTCTGTGGTCTCTCGATGGGCGGCTACGCGGCGTTCGCCTTCTTGCGCAAGTATCCTCAGCGCGTCAAGGGGCTGATTCTGGCCGATACGCGCCCAGGCGCGGATACTCCGGACGCGCGGGCTAACCGCGAGAGCGTGGCGCAACTGGCGGAAACAGGGGGAACAGGAGCCATCGCCGACCTCCAACTGCCGCGCGTGATCAGCGCGGAGACGCGCCAGCACCATCCAGATATAGAGGCGCGTATTCGGCAACTTATCGACAGCGCGACGCCGCAAGGCATCGCCGCCGCCTCGCGCGGCATGGCTCTGCGCGCCGACTCCAGCGATCTGCTGGAGCGTATCAGCGTCCCAACGCTGGTCATTGTTGGCGAACAGGACGCGCTGACGCCGCCCGCCGTGGCACAGGAGTACGCGGCGCGCATTCCCAACGCCCAATTGATCACCATCCCCCACGCGGGGCATTTATCCAACCTTGAGCAACCAGAGGCGTTTCTGCGCGCCGTGAGCGGCTTTTTGGCAGCATCTTTTATGTAACATAACGGCGTTTCCTATTTTCAGAAATTCTGGTAATGCGGAGGCGCAATGAATTGCGCACTATGGAGGATGTGCATGCATCGACAGCGCAGCAATGGAGAGGGCCGTCACCCGATAGTTCTGGTCATTGACGATAACCCTGCCATTCGTGATATGGTCTCCTGGGCGTTGGAGCTTGATGGCTACGAGCCAGCAGAAGCCGCCGAGGGCTACGAGGCGCTGGCCTGGATGGATAACGCCGCGCGCGAAGGGCGTTTCCCCAATGTCGTCCTGCTCGACCTGGCGATGCCCGGTATGGACGGCTATGCCTTCTTGCAGCGCCTGCGCACGCACTGGGAGATCGCGTACCCGCTCCCATCGGTGATTGTCATAACGGCTGGCTTGCCCGGCCCAGATGCCGCTTCCCTGGGCGTGGATTGTGTCATTGTCAAGCCCTTCCATGTGCGCGATCTGCTCGATCTCATCCACAAATTGACTGCCTCCCCGGCGTAGGGGCGTGGGCTTGCCCTGCCCTGGCGAGCAATACAAGATCGTACCCCGTTTTTGGGCGGGGCAGGTTCACGCCCCTACGGTAATCCCTCCACAAGAACGGAATCCCCTTCCATCCTACATCACCAGCATCGCGCCGTTTTGCCAGCTTTGCATGATCTTCTTGAGCTTCCTCAACGCGCGTGTTTCAATCTGGCGCGCGGTTTCATGGCTGACGTCAACTTTCTTGCCCACTTCTGCCAGCGTATGTTCCCGGTATCCGGTCAGCCCATAGCGTAGTTGAATAATGCGACGCTCGCGCGGGGTCAGGCAGTCCAGCATTTCCTGCACCTGTGCCACCGTGCTTTGCTCGATAGCCGCCTCTTCGGGATCGATGCCAGTATGATCTTCCAGCATTTCGCCCAATGGCGTCTCTTCATCCAGACCGCCGCCGGGCGCATCAAGGCTGATCACGTCCTGGTGAGCAAGGATCAGCGAGGTGATCTGTTCTACGCTGTTTTCTGTCTCCTGCGCGAAATCTTCCAGCGTCAGATTCTCGCCCTGGTCTTGCTCCAACTGGTTCCAGCGGCGCATCAGGCTTCTGAAGCGCGCCACTTTGTTCAGCGGCACGCGAATCATATGGGCCTGCTTGACAATCGCGTAGGTCATAGCGTGGCGAATCCACCAGATGGCGTAGGTGCTGAACTGATAGCCTTTGCGATAATCGAACTTTTCGATGGCGCGGATCAGCCCGATGTTGCCTTCCTGAATCAAGTCCATCAAGTCGAGTCCCCAACCGGTGTATTTCCGAGCGACGCTGGCTACGAGGCGCAGATTGGCCTCGATCAATTGGCGTTTCGCCTCTCTCCCCTCCTCGATCAGGTGGCGATTCTCCCCTGCTATCTGCCTCTGTGCCGCTTTTCCGCGCTCTATGCACTGAAAAAGCCGCCCGACCTCTTCCTGAGAAAGTCGCTTGACGCGGTGAATCTCAGTGATGTAGAGCTGCGCAGAATCCTGCAAAAACGCTGCCGCCGCGAGCATATCTGTCGGCGTTCTCTCCTGCAGGTTGCCTTGTTGCTGCATACGCTGTTCCTTTGCAATGCTATACCCAACGAGAATGCTGTAAAAACCTGCGCACAGGATTTTAGAGACTTCTCCCCACAAATTGTTGTACCAATGGATGTCACGATACGCATCAAGCGCATTTACGTTTTGCGGCGTGTGGCCCTCGTTTTGACAAAAAAGTACCACAGCGCGGTGGAGAAACCTTTACCGGAGTATGCATTTTCTTAACCTCACTAGAAGCGACCCATTTGTCCTGAAAACCTGAAAAAAAGGCAACTCTTTATTACATTGTTTGGTGGATGTCCTGAGTATAAGGAGGTGAACTTGAATCCCCAACAAGATCGGCAGCAGGTAGATTTTCACGCGGATACCACGCTTCCTGATTATGGTATACCGCCGGCAGAGAAAAACGTAGTCCCGTCGCCTTACACCGGCAAGAAACAGCGCCGTTTGACCCGGCGCGCTTTCCTCGTGGGCGGCGCTGTGCTTGGCGTGGGTGGTCTGGGCGTGGGCTATGCCGCGTCACGTTCCTGGATGCTGCGCAACATCGGATTCCTGGAACAGCCGCCAGCGAAGATGACGCGCCCCCCTGTTCCTGCTCATCATGCAGCCAAAGCCGTCTCTACCACGACGACACCGACGCTTCCCAGCAGGGCGGAAACGCTGCTTTCGTTTACACAACACCAGCAGCCCGTCCTCGCGGTAACATGGTCTCCTTCTAACCAGTATCTTGCCAGCGGAGCCAATGATGGCAGCCTGCTGATCTGGAATACGCAGGGCCAGGTGCAGACAAGCTCCCCGCAAGCCGCGCCAGTCGCCGCGCTAGCGGCGTCGCCGGATGGTCAGCAGATCGCGGCAGGCGCGGGCAATCAACTGCTCTTCCTGGCTGCCGCGAGCGGGACAACGCTGGCAAACCTCCAACTTGAGCAACAGGCCATACTGAGCAGCGTGGCCTGGTCTCCTCAGCAGCCCGCTCGCCTGGTCTCCGGTGAATTGAACAATCGCGCCATCGTCTGGGACGCGGCGAACTATCGCGTCCAGACCGTTTTTACACAACATACCGCCCCGGTAGAAGCCGTATCCTGGGCCTCCGATGGACAAACAGTAGCCTCGTCATCGCAGGGCGGCGTGGTGCGTGTCTGGAATGGCAGCAGCGGCGAAGAGTTGCATGGGCTGTATCTGGACGCGCAAATCCCTATGCGCGCCCTGGCTTTCGCGCCCGGAGGCGGCCAGCTTGCCGTTGGTGGCGATGATGGCGTGCTTCGCCTCTGGAATGGCCTTGCCTGCCAGCAGCAAAAGCCAGGAGTATTCGGCCTGCAATGTGTGGACATGCCGCCGCGTTTACAGGGACACACGCAGGCAGCGCGCGCGCTTGGCTGGTCGCCCGACGCGCGTCTGCTGGCCTCCGGCGGCGACGATGGGCAACTCATCATCTGGTATCCCGCGCAAAGCGCCGCGCCAGTCCTGAAAGTTCAGCACAATGCCCCGGTCGTTGCTCTCGCCTGGTCGCCCACTGGTAACGAGATTGCCACGGCGGCAGGCAACATCGTCACCATCTGGCGCCTTAGCGCGTAGGGGCGACATCGCTAGATCTAGTTTTTTGCGTAGAAATCGGCCACGGCCTTGAATGACTCCTTTGGTTCCCACGGCATATCCGGGTAGGTCGTGCCGCGCCTGTCAATATAGCTTTTTACTAAGCTGTAGCTAACGATGTCTGGATCGAATGTGAGATCTTTCAGCGCCTCCATGATCACAGCGTCCTGTATATCAGGCCCAGGCTGGACGAAAGTGAAGACGAAAGCGCCATCAACGCCTACCTCATCGAGGATACGCAACTGATCGGTGAGTTCACGCGCCTGCACTCCCTGGTCATACACATAAGCGCCTTTCAATTGCGGCGGCATCTTCCCCCAGTCAACAATGTCCCAACCCATGCCGCCCATATCTTCAGCACCCTGGAACGTACAGCACCCGAACTCGGCTATGACGACCGGTTTGTTAGACACGAAATACTGCTTGATGAGATCGCCGTATGTATCTCTGGTGAATCTATCTCGATAGATGTCAACGCTCACAAAGTCAAAGATTCTCCAATCGACTGTTTCAATTAGGGCGACCGATGCATAGGTGACGTTGCCATGAAAGACGTGTCTGACAGCCTCGTTTGTCCTGGCTAAATAGGCATTAAGCGGCTCCATATATTTTCCGGCCAGGAGATTTTGCCGAAAGGTCGGATTACCAATCCGTTCCATAAGCGTATTGCCCTCTACGATACCTTGCATGAAGAGCGTCAGTTCGGTACCAATGGAAAGCGTCAGGTCAGGCCACTTCTGGCGCAGTGTTTCGGCTGCCGCCGCGGCTTTCACGGTATAGTCAAATGTCTCTTCCTGGCTCATTTCAAACATCTCAGGCGCGAGCCATACTTCCAGCCCTTGCTGCAAGGCGTCCTCCGCAGCCGTCATCAATCGGTCGATATCATAGCCCTGGATTTTGACGGCGTTACAATGCAGATCATTTTTGATGATCTCAAGTTCATGGTGTACAATCTCTGTGTCAAATGTTGGACGTTGGAGGTGGCCGAGCAGCACGCGCCCCACGTCATAGTTCATCCCTTTACGTTTCATACTGTTTTACTCCTGTTCCCCCTCATTTTTGATTGATATAATCAGTCATTCATAAAATGAGTATACCTGCCTGGTACATGCTTGTCAAGGGCTATTCCCCCAAAAACTGATCAGATCGCGTTCAGACAAGGTAGAGCATTTTTCCGTGATGTGAGCGGTCGATTTCCCATAGATTGCAGAAGTTAGATAAGCAAGAGGCGTGTAGTTATGAAAGTGCGTTCCCTGTATCCCGTCATTGTGGTTCCATTGCTGTGTATGATCGTCGTTGGCACAATTTTGTGGGCGTATATTTCCTATAGCCGGGCTACGGCGAATGTCCCGCGCGGGCTGCTGCCGGATAGCGTCAGTTCGTTTACCGGCAAGAGCAAGGTAATAGCGCAGATGTCCAGCGATCAGCAAGTCTCGCTGGCGATTGGCTTGAATCTGCGCAACCAGGCCGCGCTGGCCGCGTATTTGAAAGAAATCTACACGCCGCACTCTCCTATCTATCACCACTATCTGAACACGCAGACATTTGACGCGCTCTATGCTCCTTTGCCCTCCAGCGAAGCCGCTCTCGCGGCCTATCTGCGCACGCAAGGTCTCACCGTGAGCGGAACCTATGCCGATCATCTTGTCGTCGATGCGCGCGGCAGCGTGGCCCAGGTGGAGCAGGCATTCCAGGTGCAACTCAATAACTACGCGGCTCCCAATGGCTTGCGCTTCTACGCCAACGCCAACGCGCCCTCGCTGCCCGTTTCGCTCTCCCCGCTGGTGGCCTCGGTTACTGGCCTGGACAATGCCGTGCAATACAGTCGCATTCCGCTTGCTAACGGTTCGGCCAAACCCGGTTTTGCCAGGAAACCTGGAGCTTCCGGTATCAGTTGCCCGCAGCCCGGCGCGGCCACCGTGCCGACATCCTACACGCCGCCGCAGATCGCCACGGCCTATAATCTCAACCAGCTCTATGCCAACGGCAATCTGGGCCAGGGGCAATCGGTGGCCCTGCTTGAACTGGATGGCTACTCGTCCAACGACATTGCCCTTTATGCCTCGTGCTTCGGCGGCAACGGCGTCTCCATCCAGACCATCCCCATCGACGGCTACAACGAGGCGGCTGGCTCCAACGCCATCGAAGTCGAGTTGGACATGGAGATGGTACTGGGTCTCGCGCCGCGTCTATCTGCGCTGCGCGTCTACGAGGCCGCCAACAATCTCGCGGCCTATAACGACGCCTGGGCGCGTATCATCGCCGACCGCGTGCCGGTCGTCAGCACCAGTTGGGTATTTTGTGAAGAGGGCGCGGGTATCGCCAACGAGTTGCAGCAAGAGAACATTTTCTTCCAGACGGCAGCCGCGCAGGGTCAGACCATCCTCTCCGCCAGCGGCGACCTGGGCGCGAACGGCTGCTACAATCCACAGAACGGCTCCGGCGCCAATCCCGCCGTCGATGATCCCGCCTCGCAGCCTTATGTAACGGGCGTTGGCGGCACGCGCTTGCTCATCAATCCCGACGACTCGTACCAGTCCGAGCAGGTGTGGAATGACCGCGCCAACAGCGATGGCGCGAG
>DATLSW010000366.1:0-8980 GCA_035533955.1 Ktedonobacteraceae bacterium
ATGCGCGCTGAAGAGGGACATGACGATATGTTCAAGAAACGCTTCAACGTGGCGGCCAGCCGCGCGCGCGATCAAATGTGGGTTGTTCATTCGCTCGATCCTGATACTGATCTCAAGCCGGGTGATATTCGCCGCCGCCTCATCCTTCACGCGCGCAATCAGAGCCAGCAAAACAGGCTCTTGAACGAGCAAGAAAAGAAAGTGGAGTCCGAATTTGAAAGGCAGGTCTTTGAGAGATTGGTACGCGCAGGCTATCGGGTAGCAACACAATGGCCGGTTGGAGCCTACCGGATTGATATGGTCGTTGAGGGCGGCGGAAAACGATTAGCGGTGGAGTGTGATGGAGATCGCTGGCATACCCAGGAAAATCTCGAAGAAGATATGGTGAGACAGGCTATCCTGGAACGTCTTGGCTGGCGGTTTGTGCGCATACGCGGCAGCCAATTTTTCCGCGGCCCGGAGCAAGCAATGGAAAATGTTTTTGCCAGGCTGCGCTCGCTTGGCATTCCTGCCGCGGGCATGGTCACGAAAAGCGACGAGAATGATGACGGGAGCGAACTCAAAGACCGCATCGTGCGCCGGGCGGATGAATTGCGGCAGGAGTGGGAAAACCAGGGCAATCAACCATCTTTTCAGGCTGCCATTGCAACGGCTGCACGTCAGAACGGCTATCGCCAGCGCAAAGAGGCTATTCCACCGACAAATTTCTCGCCAGCGCCTCAGCCATCAGGAAACGGAACACCGGAAGCAATCTCCTAGATCGGCATATCCGGTTCCTCTGCTCCATCTTGCGGGATAATGCCAGCGCTCGCGCCCTCTACACGCGGCGCGCTACTGGCGTTGTTGCTCTGTTCGGGAGCGGGCAGCGCAGGGAGCATATCGATGTGAGCTTCCAGCAGGCGGCGCACGCGCGGATATTCGCGGTCGAGCAGCAAACGAAACACTTGCTCGCAGGCGGCCAATGCCTCGGCAGCCGAAGCGCGCTGCGGAGCCGTCAACGCCCCAAGCATGTCATGACGCCTGGCC
This sequence comes from Ktedonobacteraceae bacterium, assembly GCA_035533955.1. Classification (GTDB taxonomy): domain Bacteria; phylum Chloroflexota; class Ktedonobacteria; order Ktedonobacterales; family Ktedonobacteraceae; genus CADDZH01. The sequence continues at coordinate 1,027 of DATLSW010000366.1, forward strand.
GTGCGGAAAAGAACGTGTACTTTTTCTAAGACCTCGGCAAATTCGGCATGAAGCTGATCACTCCATTGCTGCGTCTCGACCAGCATGGAAGCCTTACCCAGAAAGCGCGAGCAGACCCGCAGCACCATGTTATATTCGCCGTTGCGCGCCTCCAACAAGGTTTGCAAGATACGCTGCTCATCGGCAATATCGAGCGCGACCACCGAAAAAATGCTGGCCTCGCCGCCCATCTCATGGATTTCGTGGGCCAATTGACGAAAATGCTTTTCGACTTCTTCCGAAAAAGGGAGTAAATAGACAGAATTTTGCAAGGCATAGGCGCCCAGGTTCTGTAACCGCCGCCAAACCCAGACACGTTTTTGCGAAGGCTCACTGGGGACTTTATAGGTCAATTGCAACCAGCGCATGGCATCGCGCTCCAGCATGGTTTTTAGCTCCTGAAAGAACGGGATAGGTGTAACTTACGTTACTGTTGGCAACTATGCTACTCCAGGTAACGCTTAAAGTCAAGATGCCGTGTGATATACTTATTTTTCAACACGAGAGGAGTAATTGGCTTCATGCGGCTCAAAGAATACCTGGCGCTGTTCGTGCTGGCTGCCCTGTGGGGCGCGTCGTTTCTCTTCATCAAAGTCGCGGTGGCAGATATGACGCCGCTGACGCTCGTTGCCATCCGCCTGATTATTGGCACGTTAGGGCTGCTCTGGCTCATTCCTTTCAGACCCTCCATTACGCAGGGCTGGCGATCACGATTGAAGGGCTATCTCATCGTAGCGATTTTCAACGCCATCATCCCCTATCTCTCCATCAGTTGGGGCGAGCAGTATATTCCCTCCGGCATGGCGGCCATTCTTAATGCCACAACGCCATTAGCCATCGTCATTATCTCCAACTGGTGGCCCGGCGGGGAGCGCATCACCTGGATACGCGCGGTTGGCGTCCTGGTCGGATTCCTCGGTGTCGCCGTGCTGGTTGGGCCAACAGTGCTAGACGTGCAAACTTCAACACTCTACCTGCCTGGCGCTGGCGCCGCGCTACTTGGGGCCATCAGTTATGCCTTCGGCAGTTTATTCGCCAGCAGGATGCTGAGGGGTTTACCTTCGCTGCAACCCGCTATTGGACAGAATGCGATGGGCGCGGTGATCCTCGCGCCCATCGCGGCGGTTGCCCTGTTCATCCAGCCACAACCGGCGCCCCAGATCGCGATTGGCTGGTCAATCGCGGCGGTATTGGCGCTCGCTCTCGGTGGCACCGCGCTGGCCTACATCTTCTATTACTGGCTGATTGAACGTGTTGGGCCGACGCGGACACTGATCGTGACCTACTTGCTGCCCTGCATGGCTCTGGTATATGGCGCTCTCTTGCTCCATGAAACGATAGGCATCAACGCGCTTGGCGGGCTGGCACTGGTGCTGCTCGGCATCTTCTTCACCGGCAAGAAGACCGGGCAGCGCGCGCTGGAAATCAAGACGATCAAACCCGAACAGGACATCCAGCATTAAATAAACGTCATTAGAAGGCAGACACAGAAACACGCCAGTAACGGCGAAGCGAGAAATTATCACCCGGTTGGTTGGCTGTGCTTGCCACCAGACCGGCAAACTGTAGATGCTCCAGCGCCTCAAACAGCACGCTTGGCCGTAAACGATCAGGAGCAATCGGCCAGTGCTGCATCAGCTTTTGCAAATTTTGCAACGTCAAGCCATCTGTGTCAGGCAAAGCCGTCAGGACAAGATCGGCAAGCTGCTGTTTTGTGCGCGTCTGAGCAACTTGTTGAGGCGTCGGCGCTTCCGGCAGCGGAGCGGAATTACGCACAAAGTTCACCTCGAAGCGGCACGCTGCCGACCCGCGCTTCATGCAGGCGCTTTCAAAGATCTGAGTCGTTTCACCAAAGCGTTCGGCGGCCCCTTCGATCGCACCATACAGCACCGGACACAATTGCCGATGGCTGTCGTAAATGAGAACCAGCCCCGCAGCGGATTGAGGCAGCAGTTCAAAACCGAAGACAGGCGGCGTCAGGCCATCCGGCAAATGCTTCATCTGAGCATGAACTTTACGCATCATGAGCAATAAATCTCGCCCGCTATGCACCTGCGCTAGCAAATAGGCGCAGAGATGATCGGTCAAGCCATTGATCAAGAAGTAATGACCGTACTCGCGCAATAAGGAGTCAACGGAAAAGTGAGTTAGTTGGCTTGCCATCGTAACGCCCGCCAGCAATTGCTGATCGTCGTAGACACGGCTGGCAAGAGGAACAGAAGCAACAGTCTCTCCAATAGTTTCGCGGTAGCGACCGAGGAATGCATTCCCGAAGCGGTCGGCGAGATACCTTTCCCAGGTGACGAATATGATGCCTTGCATGAACAACCTCCCTGTAAATCTACATAAACACCATCACTGCAATTGCATTCAGTATGGGTGCAAAGGGCAGGCTGTGATTGGAACCTGCCGCATTGCTACGGCCTTTTCGCGCTCATAGGCCAGAGACGCGCTCCAATCGCCGCTCTGCATTTCCACGCGCTGTACAGAGAGCGCAATGAACCGTTGAGCGCCTTTACACTGCTGAATTACTTCTGCGGATACCTCCTGTAACTCGCAAACGCGAGCGGAACCAGACAGGCAAAGTGCAATGTGGCTGGCAAAGTCGGGAATGAGTATGGCAGCTTTTCCCGTTTCCAGCACGTTACCGATGGCCTCAAAAGCGCCATTCCCGGCATAGTCAGGCAGGAACACCATACCGCCTGGAGCATCGTGATGCGGCGGCAACATCGCCAGAAAGCCTGGCGCACCGCCGCGATGGTTGACGGCGCAATGCCCTTGCTGGTTCACCGTACACAAATAGCAAAGCGCCTGCTTAGTGATAAACGCTCTAATAGCCTTCGATACTATCCCATACCCGCAATTGAGGATATGCTCGCCCCGCCATAACGCGGAATGAGCAGGCGAATCAGCCGTAGTCAGGCCAGGAATGCGCGTTTTGATGTACTTAGGGCAATGAAAGAATGCCTGCCGGACATGCAGCAACAGCCATGTTGAGGTAAAAGTGTCGGCAAAGCCGGAAAACGGCGGCAGATCCAGGAAAAGCAGTTCGGCAGTCCCCTGGATGCATAATCGCTCACGAGTGGAATGGCAAATAAAGAATAATCCCAGGTCTGGATAGATACCAGGGAAAAAGGATCGCAGCCGTTCGAGTGGGCGCGTTGTTTCATAACGCTTACTCAAACGCAGCAAGCAAGTTTGTTCATCCGGCGTCTGTACAAAGCCTGGGTTTTCTAGCACCAGGAGGCCGCCGGGCTGGCCGTGGCTATCCAAACCCGCAATCACGCACAACGATTGCTGAGCAAGGAACTCACGAGCCTGTTCTGTGAGATAAGATTTCTTTTTTTGATCGAAAGCTGCACCGCCCGCCTGTGTTCCCCACCGTTTGCGCGCTTCTCGCTGACCCGGTGACAGAACCTGCTCATCATCCACGAAACCCGCTTCCTTTGTTAACACCTTGTGTCTCCTTTCAGGCAATATACTATATTTCAAGTAACATCGCCAATAGACTTCTAAAATGTTCCGAAGAGGTAAGTGCATCCAAACATTTCTATTATACACTACACTGAAGAAAAGTAAAATAGTACTTTCTTGCTATATTACTTGTAACACAAGAAATGCATGATATACAAGAAATAATTTATATAGTCGTGTTTATCTGAGAATAATAGGTTACACAAGTATCAAAAATGACAAACAAGGATAGAGTATAAAAGATATTATGAAATTCTTTTCATGATAGGAAGGCAATACAGGTTGTGTAGCATGAAAATTTGGGTGTCAGAATGAATAAAAGTTCATTCTGACACCCAAATTTTCATGAACTGGACTGGCGTGTCAGGCAATGTTACCGATGATCGCCGCGATGCCCTGGCCGCCGCCGATACAAAGCGAGGCCGCGCCATACTTCAGATTGTGACGCTGCAACTCGTGCATCAACGTGATAACGAGGCGCGCGCCACTGGCGGCCAACGGATGCCCAATCGAGATGGCTCCTCCGTTGACGTTGGTTCTATCGCGATCAAGGCCAAGTTCTTTTTCGACGGCGAGGTACTGGGAAGAGAACGCCTCGTTGACCTCGACGCGATCCATGTCGGCGAGGCTGAGATCGGCTCGCTTGAGCGCCTGCCGAATAGCGGGCGCGGGACCGATACCCATGATCTCCGGCGGCACGCCGACGACGCCCCAGGAAATGAGACGCGCGGCTGGCCTCAAGCCGTACTGATTCACAGCCTGCTCCGTTGCCAGCACAACGCACGCTCCAGCGTCGTTAATGCCGCTCGCGTTGCCGGGCGTGACCACGCCGCCCGCGCGGAAGCGTGCTGGCAGCTTCGCCAGCGCCTCCAGCGAGGTATCGCGAATGCCCTCGTCCTGCGTTATCTCAACCGGCTTGCCCTTGCGATCCTTGACCGTCACCGGCACAATCTCTTCGGCCAGCAGACCGCTCTGCTGCGCGCGCCGCGCCGCGACCTGGCTGCGCAGCGCGTACTCATCAACCTGCTCGCGGCTCAGACCATATTTCTCGGCGAGATTCTCAGCCGTGATCGCCATGCCGCAGCCGATGTAGCTATCGATCAACGCCTCCCACAAACTATCCTCAAGCTGCGGCGACTGCCCCAGCTTGAAGCCAGCACGCGCCCCGCGAATCATATGAGGCGCTTGCGTCATATTTTCCGCGCCGCCCGCCAGCGCGATCTGCCCCTCGCCCAACTGTAACATCTGCGCCGCGCTGACGATGGCCTGCAAGCCAGAACCGCAGAGTCGATTGACGGTCAAAGCGGGCGTCTCGATAGGCAAGCCCGCTTTCAACGCGACGTGACGCGCGAAGTAGATGGCATCCTTGCTGGTCTGCATCACGTTACCGATCACCACCTGATCAACCAGTTTGGGATCAACATTGCCGCGCTCCAGCGCGCCTTTCGCGGCCACGACGCCGAGGTCTATGGCGCTGATATCGGAAAACACGCCCTGTAAGACGCCCACGGGGGTACGTGCTCCTGAAAGAATATAGATCGCCTGCTGCATAGATCAACACCTCCTGTTTTTGGGCAAGACAATCCGCTCACATCTCAATGTAGCTCTCATCGTAATGATATCACAAGCGGCGTGGCTTCACTCTCTCGCTCTTCAAGACAATCCACAATTTCTTTACAACAATGGAAGCAAGTAAATACATCAAAAATGGCCTTGCAAACCGCGTACACAATAGTTTATAATGTTCACAAGTATCCTGGCGTAAGGAACTATCACTTTCATAGTCCGTGGCATACGAAAGGAGGGATACAACCACACTACGAGGCTCAATTACGCCTTTATTCTGCATGTTTTCATCATTTCAAGTCAATCATCTTTGCAGGACAAGGCAACAAGCATCCACAACGGCTTGTGGATGAGATATCCTACCTGACCCGCAGGTAACGTTACCTGCCACAAGCAAGCATCGAGATATCAATTTGTGATATCCGAAACCGTACTACGTCGTACAGCATAATGCTAGTCTTTTTATGAAAGGTGGGAACCTTCATGGCTCAAATCGCAGCAGATCGCGAATCCGCGGCCGCCGCTCCGGCGGTAGCCAATCCCGCACCTCTTGGCCTCAGCGCCTTCGCACTCACTACATTCGTTCTCAGCGCACAAAACGCCAACTTCTTTGGACTTTCAGGTGTCACTATTGTTACCGGCCTGGCTCTCTTCTATGGAGGGCTTGTCCAGCTTATCGCCGGCCTCCAGGAATTCAGGGCTGGCAATACCTTCGGCGCGACCGCTTTCTGTTCATATGGAGGCTTCTGGCTCGCTGTTGGAGTAATCCTCACTCCTGTCTTCGGTATTAAGCTTTCAGACGCGGCTACCGCTACCGGCTTCGGCTTCTTCTTGCTCGGCTGGACGATTTTCACCGCGCTGATGTTCCTGGGAACGCTGCGGGCAAATATAGCGCTCATAGCTGTGTTCGGGCTTTTGACCCTGACATTCCTCGCGTTGGCTATTGGCTGGCTGGGAGGCGGAGTAAGCACCTGGGTTCCAATCGGCGGCTACCTCGGCATCATCACTGCCCTGGTAGCATGGTACACGGCATTGGCTGGCGTGTTGGCTTCCAGCAGGTCAGTTTTCAGGCTGCCGGTTGGCCCAATCGGCTAGTTGTAATCGTTCGTTGATTTCATCTGACAGCCTCCGACCTCTGCCGACAGGCGGGTTGGAGGCTGTCGGTTTGTAACATACAAACTTTATCCGTAGGGGCGCGGGCTGGCCCCGCCCAAAAAACGTTGCGCGATCCTATGCGCGTACAGGGCGGGGCAGAGCTTGCGCCCCTACGGGATAACAGAATGGCGTATTTTCAGGCGAAAAGCTAAGGAGGCATTATCATGGACCTGATCAGCCCGATTGTGCATCGTTGGATTGAAGATGCGAGGGAAGACCCGGAAGCGTTTTGGGGCAAAGCGGCGGAACAACTACCCTGGCTGCGCACATGGGATCGCGTCTTTGAGTGGACGCCGCCCACGTTCCGCTGGTTCATTGGCGGTCAGACGAATATAGCGTACAGCGCGCTCGACCATCACGTCAAGCGCGGCTGGGGCGGGCATACCGCGCTGATCTATCTCAACGAACGCGGCGAGCAGCGCCTGTTCACCTACGCGCAGTTGCTGCACGAAGTTGAGCGCATGGCGGCGGCGCTGCGCGGCATGGGCATCCAAAAAGGCGACCGCATCACGATTTACCTGCCGACGTTCCCCGAAGCCATCATGCTCATGCTCGCCGCCGCGCGTATTGGCGCGATCCATGTCGTTGTATTTGCCGGTTTTGGCGCCAAGGCGCTGAGCGACCGCGTGCAGGCAAGCGGCTCGCGCCTCGTCTTCACCGCCGACGTCACCTATCGTAAAGGCAAAAATACACAGCTCAAAGAGATCGTTGATGCCGCACTGGCGATAGACAGTGAAAATGTCGAACATGTGATCGTCCTGAATCGCACCGGCGAACCGATAGCGATGCAAGCGGACCGTGATATCACCTGGCAAGATTTCCTCGCCCACGCGGAAGGCCAAAGCGGCGGCTATGTGCCGATGGAATCGAACGAACCGGCCTATATTCTCGCGACCTCCGGCACGACGGCAAAGCCGAAACTGGCCGTGCATACCCACGGCGGCTACCAGGTTCACATCTACAGCATGGGACAATGGGTGTTCGGCTTGAAGCCAACGGATGTGTGGTGGTCTACGTCGGATATCGGCTGGGTCGTCGGCCACAGCTACATCGTCTACTCCCCACTCATTGCAGGCGCGACGACGATAGCCTATGAAGGCGCGTTGGATCATCCCGGCCCAGAAGTGTTCTGGCAGGTGATAGAAGAATTTGGTGTGACCGGCGTTTTCACCTCGCCGACGGCGGCGCGCCTGTTAATGAAATACGGCGACGAACCCGCGCGCAAGTACGATCATTCCGCGCTCGAACGCGTCTTCTGCGCGGGCGAGGTATTGAACGCGCCCGCCTGGGAATGGCTGCAAAAAAGCGTCTTGCACGACCGCATACCGGTGATCGACCACATGTGGCAAACCGAAACCGGCGGCCCGATCTTCGGCAACCCCTACGGACTGGGTATGTTGCCGATCAAACCCGGCTCGGCCACTATCGCGCTGCCCGGCATCGAAGCGGAAGTGGTATCGCCGTCAGATGGCAAGCCGGTAGAGGCGAACGAAAAAGGCATCATGGTGCTTAAACGCCCCTTCCCCGGCCTGCTGGCCTCTCTCTGGGGCGAACAGGAGCGCTATGGACGCGACTACTGGAACGTGCTGCCGGGCGTCTATTACACCGGTGACTCCGCGCAGATCGACGAAGACGGCTACGTGTGGTTCGCGGGCCGCGCCGACGAGATCATCAAGATCGCGGGCCATCGCATCGGCACTATCGAGGTCGAGACGGCGTT